>NZ_CAWPRX010000030.1:0-2561 GCF_963890365.1 Tychonema sp. LEGE 07196
TGTTAACCTAAGCAGGCAGGTCGCCCTACCTGCTCGGCTCCAGAACCGAACGTGAATATCGCTATTCATTCGGCTCCTCAGTGTGTGACTGTCACCTTTGCTTGTGACATCTCCAATAAGGGAAAACTCCCTCAGCGCGGTTCTGTTTCTGATTGCCCGTGAATTTGGTCGTGGCAATGCAGGTGGACTAATATCAGGTTTTTGTCGGCATTATTTCCACCCTTGGCTCTAGGCTTTAGGTGGTGTTTTTCGATTGAATCACCTGGGTTAAAGTTCAGTCCACATTGGGCGCATCTACCTTTCTGCCGCTTGAGCAGTCTTGCTTTCTGCGGTTCTAGGGATTTGTAATTTTCGCCCATTCTGGCGCTCCAATAAATCGAGTCTCCATCGTAGGGGCTGCGTGTTCCTTGTACCTTTGTCCATCTCAAACCCGCAGGAAATGCGGCATGGAGTAGGAGGTTGAAGGAATCCTGCTCTTTCCTCGAGCTTGCAAAGACCCAATTGTTATTACCGATGGTTCGCCAATATTTTCTGGCAACCCACTTTTTCCCTTTGTTAGGGTGACGGCGTTTCCCCCATCGATACAGTCTGCTCCAGAGTAGGTGGTCGAGTTTATTGAACGTTTCCTTTGAGTTCCAAGGAGATTGGTAATGACACCATCCTCTAATGATTGGATTGAGGAAACTGATTAGAGCAGCTTGACTGCTGCTGTTATTCTCCTCGACGTACTTATCGAGCTTTCTGTAATGAGCTTGAAGCTTTTCGTTGGAGGGTTTTACGATGGTTTTGAAACCCAACTTTTTACCTTTCGATGTTTCACCTGAATGGTGTTTCCCTACTGGGTATTGGCGAATGGAAAATCCTAGAAAATTAAATCCAGGCTTTTCTCCACCATGTTCTTCTAGTGTATGTACTAGCCGAGTTTTTTCGGGTTTCAACTCAAGCCCCAATTCGCTTAACCATTCTGATAGAATTTGCTGACATTGTTGTACCACGGCAAGTTCTTCGCATATTACCACTAAGTCATCCGCGTAGCGTATAAGCGTAGGAGCTTTCACTTCCTTTCCAAATAACCTTTTGGTATTTCGGATTCTGTTTGCTTTATCGCTGGGAAACTGTGCCTCTATGCGTTGTTGCATACCGTGGAGCGCGATGTTCGTTAAAAGTGGTGAGATACTACCACCTTGCGGAACACCCTCCTGTGTCTCTTGAAATCCCTTCCTTTCTGCCCATCTGCTGAAGTCGATTACTCCCGCTTTGAGCCACGCTTTGATTTGACGCTCGAAGATGGGAAAGGTATTAAGTTTTTCTAACAGTTTGGTATGGTTTATTTTGTCAAAACACCGACAGATGTCTGCATCCAAAACATACTTCGGTTTTTGGGCGATGTACGTTCGGATTGCTTCAACTGCGTCATGACAAGATCTGCCAGGTCTAAAGCCGTATGATTCCGATTCAAAACGTGCTTCCCATTCTGGTTCTAACGCCAGCTTGATTAGCGTTTGTTTTGCTCTTTCCTCAATTGTTGGGATTCCGAGTCCTCGTTTTTCCGGCTTTCCGGGTTTAGGAATCCAAACCCTTCGAGTTGGTGCTGATTTCCCGTTTACTTTCAGGTTTTTTGCCAGTTCTAATCGTGCTGGAGGTTTTAAGGCTTTTATCCCGTCAACTCCCGCCGTAACTCGACCTTTATTGTCCTGTGTAACCCGTCGCACGGCAATTAGTTTTGCAGACCAGGACTGAGCTAGACTCTTTTGGAGCCGCCTAACTGTTTGAACATCTCCACGCTGTGAAGCGCGATAAATCCGCTTTTGGAGCTTGAAAACTGCAAACTCAGCTTTCCGCCAGTTCACATTTTTCCATTCCACTTGTGATGTAATCTCCGTTTTGGACATCTTTACTCGAACTAAAGCGAACGTATCTTTCACACAGCAGTGAGTCTGTCAGCATATCCTCTCCATTACAGAGGGGCGTTGGCTTCTGACCCAATCCTTCCAAAGGTGGCTTACGCTAGCTACTACTCCAGAGTTTGACCAATTCTGGAGAGCCGTTCCCCTGGTTTAATTCGTTCCGAGTTTCCGTTGGTACTGGTTGTAGAACCTCTCAATCCGCCGGGTTTTGGTAAGTGCCGATAGTCAGTAGGGCAAGCTGCTATCTACCGTTCCCGTGAGCCTATTTCGCTCCCTGCGTATTAGCCTTATTCCGCAAGTTGATAATGACGACGGTTTGTACGAGAGTTCGCTTTCGCTGTTCTGCCCCAGATGCTCCCGGTTTCACTACATTTCAGGCTCGTAGCTTATCCGGTTTTCACCCCGCTTCAGTTCTGGCGGTGCTACCCTCTCCATAGCTGGGGGTGATGCTGTTACCTGGACACTTACAGAAGGAGGACTTTCACCTCCACGGAAACTAAGTTATCTCGGTTTCGAGTGTTGCCACCCTTCCCTATTGACCTGCTTTCAGCAGGTGTGACGCTTTCGGATTTCTCCTTGGCGCGTCAACGAGCCGCACTGCCGCAATTATCCTGGGTAACTCTACGCACCGCTAATGCTTTTGCTGCCCAAGAA
>NZ_CAWPRX010000031.1:0-2559 GCF_963890365.1 Tychonema sp. LEGE 07196
TTTCTTTCATATGTGCTATAGATAAAGTCTTAGCCCCCCCGCGAGTTCGGGGGGGTTGGGGGGGTAATATGTAGCGCTACTTTATCAAATTGTTATTACAACGGCTGACAGCAATTAAGTTCGCAGCATTCGGTTCCTGCGAACCGACTTTATAAATCAGGAAAATGCAAATCTAGAATAATTAAAAGCAGGCAATAACGGATCTAACTTTTGTTCCAACATCAAATCAGCTAACAATTTAGCCGTCACCGGAGCCAACAAAATACCGTTGCGATAATGCCCCGTCGCCAGTGTCAAATTCTCCCAAGCACTAGCACCCAAAATCGGCAACTCATCAGTCGTAGCAGGCCGAAATCCCCACCATAACTCCAGAATTGGATAATTTTGTAATTCTGGATATAACTGCATAGCTCCTGCTAGCAAGCTTTGGATTCCCGCCGCAGTATTTCCCGAAGTAAAATCCACATTTTCGCTAGTTGCACCAATAATAATTCTCCCATCTTGACGCGGCACAATATAAATACCGGTGCCGAATAAAACTGTTTGCAGCGGCTGAATGATTCCACAATTTTCTGGGACGCATACCGACAGCATTTGCCCCTTTCTGGGAAAAATAGGAACATTTAACAACTGCTCAGACCAAGCTCCTGTCGCCAAAACATAACGGTCAGCTTGCAATTTTCCTACCGTTGTTTCAACACCAAAAATTCGATTTTGCTGCCTAATAATTTGCCCTGCACTGCCTTGAATAATATTAATTTGCAATTCTTTGGTTGCAGTCTGAAGTGTCCGAAATAAAGCGCGGTTGTCTACTTGAGCATCGTCAGGATACCACCAACCACCAATTACTTCTTCACCCAATCCTAACTGCTGCTGGCGAACAGCATCTCTGTCTAACCATTGAGAGTTCAGATTTGACAAAAATGGCTGTTCTTGAAACTCATTTTTACACACAGGCGCGAGAATTCCCGATCGCCAATATCCCGTTTTCAATCCAGTCATCTCTTCTAGCCGTTCCACCCAGGCTGCATACAGGGCGCGACTTTGCAAGCACAAATCCAGCATCGGACTGGGGGGAATTCGTTCGGCTTGGGGGGCGAGCATTCCGGCAGCAGCCCGCGCCGTCGGTTGTTTAGAATTGGTGGTGAGAACGGCGACAGATGCCCCTCGCAACTTCAGTTCAACTGCTAGCGAAAGGCCGATGATTCCGCCGCCAATAATCAGAATATCTTGAGATGAATTCATTGACTTTTATGTGGACTTTCTGGCTGGTTTTACCTCTGGGCCTTCGGGTATTTTTTATTGACCGCAGATCAAAATTAGATAAACGCAGATGCTTTTTAAGATTGTTTATGACTTGGGTAATGCAAATGTCTTGAGAATTTTTGGGCAAGTCTTACATATTATCTTGCAAGCCGATCGGGCGATCGGCCTTTTTTCACAAAAAATCTATGCTTGCGGTTTCCAGACAGTTTCCGAGCCCTGGCCCCAAAAACCATCATATTTTGTCACCTTAATATCGCCTAAAACCTTAGTTTGGCAGGACAAACGGCGGTTCGATGCGGAAGAATGGGGAGGAAGCGAAAGTCGGGCTTTTTCGCGCCACTCGGGCTCGGAAACTTCACCCTCGATGCTGACGGCGCAGGTGCCGCAAGTGCCTAGCCCGTGGCAGTTGATGACTTTGGCGTTACCATTGTAGAGATCGATGCCGTTTTTGAGCAAAACTTCACGGAGATTCGATTCGCGATCGCACTCAAATGTTTTTCCTTGCGCTTGTACCTTAACCACAGCAATTTACCCCAATTAGATTTATGTTAATTTTCCTATATATTATCGCATTTATTTCAAATAAATTCATCTAATATAATAAGTCATATATTACCAATTTCTCTCTCCAAACTCCCCATGACAAATCGGCTCTGGATCTACGATACCACACTGCGAGACGGCGCTCAGTGCGAGGGACTGTCTCTATCTCTCGAAGACAAACTGCGAATTGCCCGTCAGTTAGACAGTTTAGGAATTCCCTTTATCGAAGGCGGCTGGCCGGGAGCTAATCCTAAAGACGTACAGTTTTTTTGGCGGCTCAAAGAAGAGCCACTAACTCAAGCAGAAGTTGTAGCTTTTTGTTCCACTAGGCGGCCGGGAAAAACCGCAGCTAATGATGAAATGTTGCAGCCTATTTTGTCGGCCGGTACTCGCTGGGTAACGCTGTTTGGTAAGTCCTGGGATTTGCACGTTATTGAAGGTTTGAAAACGACCCTAGATGAAAATTTGGCGATGATTCGAGATACCGTTGAATATTTGCGGAGTCAGGGAAGGCGCGTTATTTACGATGCCGAACACTGGTTTGACGGCTACAAACACAATCCCGATTATGCTCTTCAAACTTTAGCAGCGGCGGCGGATGCCGGTGCAGAATGGCTGGTGCTTTGCGATACTAACGGCGGCACTTTACCCCACGAAGTAACTCAAGTAGTTCGCGATGTGGCAGGAATAATAGAAAATTGGGATATTTCTAAATCGGAAATTTACCCCCCCCAACCCCCCCTTATTAAG
>NZ_CAWPRX010000032.1:0-22861 GCF_963890365.1 Tychonema sp. LEGE 07196
GTGGGAGAGTGGGAGATGGGGAGAGTGGGAGATGGGGGGAGTGGGAGATGGGGAGAAGATTTTTGATTGAGCGTCGAAATATACAATTTAAATGCAGTACAGCTTATGGGAGATTTGGTGATGGGGTGATGAGGTGATGGCTTTCGATCGCCCAAAAATTACTATTGACGAATGAATATAATGACAAAAAATCAGGATGAATCTTGCAGCCAAGTCTTGAGGGCTTGTGTCAAAAGCCTGGGAATCGATCGAATCGACCGACATATTTTTATCTGTGCCGACCAAACGGTGCCTAAGTGCTGCGATCGAGAAACCAGTCTGGTAGCGTGGAATTACTTAAAAAAACGCTTGCAAGAATTGGGCCTGGACAAACCGAGTGCCGATGGGCCAAGCTGCATTTTTCGGACTAAAGCCAACTGCCTGCGAGTGTGCGCGTCGGGTCCGATTATGGTGGTCTATCCAGACGGAGTATGGTATCGCGACGTTACGCCCCCCGTCATCGAGAGAATTATTCAGGAACATCTGATCGGGCAGGAGGTCGTGGAAGAATACGCTTTTTTAACTCATCCTTTGCCACAGCCCGATCGCGGAAAACCAGCCATTTAAATTTATGTAGCGCTCTCAAAAAGCAGAGCGTTATAAATAAGGTGCTAAGTTGAAGGCTTTGAAGCTCAGATTCTCCGGTGCCAAAGGCGATCGCGATTGAACAACTGTACTTTCGGGTCAGTCTCTGGTAATCTTGCCGATCGCTTTAATTTTTTTGAGGAGGGTGACGGGAAGAAGTTCGATCGGGCGACAATTTGCCCAAAAGTTTTTCAGCAGCAGACATCAGGCAGTTTGCCAAACTACACTAGAAATAGTTAAATACGTAAGTAGGGAGTCTTTACATTTTTCTAAATTATAAAGTAACAATTAAAATTGGGGCATCAACATACAATTGAACGTATCCAGATTAAATATCTTACGCTAAGCGCTTCGAGCGGGTCGATCCTATAAATCAAGGCCCGACCACATCATCGATGACTGTTGGCGAGGAAGATAATTTTTGTTAACTTCAGCCGGATCGTCATGATTAATCGGGCGATCGTCAGTCATAGGTTTTGGCTTTGTTCCTAGTGGTAAGGCATTTACAAACAAAGTCCGATCGCTGGGAAAGAAAGCGGTAACACCCGCCCCGCTTTCCCCTGAGCTCAACAGCATCACTCGCTTTCGCCGTCCGCCGTCAAGGGGGCGGCGGTGTCAGCGGGGGACAAAAACAAACAAGTGTGAAAACAAGAAATTGTGCGGGGTACTGTAGCGGGAACAAACATGAAGGATAACTCAGGAGACCAAAAAAGGCTGATGCTGGTTGACGACGACCCAAACTTGATCTTGCTAGTCAAGGATTACTTAGAATTTCGGGGTTATAACGTCATCACAGCAGAAAACGGCAGACACGCCCTAGAAAAACTCGAAGAAGAAATCCCCGACTTGATCATCTGCGATGTGATGATGCCAGAAATGGACGGGTACACTTTAGTCAGACAAATCAGAGAAGACCCGCGCACGAACTGGATTCCAGTTCTTTTCTTGTCAGCAAAAGGTCAAAGTTCCGATCGAGTAAAAGGCTTGAGCACTGGGGCTGACGTTTATATAGTTAAACCTTTTGAACCCGAAGAACTGGTAGCTCAAGTAGAGTCTTCCCTGAAAGCAGCATCTCGTTTAATTCGCCACTCTACTCCAGGTATTGAGAGCGGCCCAAGAATTAAAGCCCGTCGCCATGTCGAATTGACTCCAACTGAGTTAAAGGTGGTACAGTTGCTAGCGCAGGGTATGGCAAACCGCCAAATAGCAGACATCATGAATGTTAGCCAGCGGACTATAGAGAGCCACGTCAGCAATATGCTAGGCAAAACAGGTCTGCACAACCGAACAGAATTAGCTCGCTGGGCCCTGGAAAGCAAAAAGGCTTGAGCACTTCTACCCTCAGCTATCAAATTAGGGGAGTATAAGGTAAAGTAATGCGCTGGGTGCAAGCCTGCTTGGCGGTAGTTTCAACCCCAATTAACTTTGACCCAACAGCCGACAACGACTGAACATGAGTTATCGGGAATCTGGTTCGATCGACCGAGCAAGGTCGATCGAATGCAAGCAGCTTTAAAAGAACCCTCTGGCGGTAGAGCCGAAAATATGAAATACTGGAGGGATGGAGTTTTCTGAAGTTTAATCTATTGCCTCAGTTAGCTCCATATTGCTAAAATGTGATATTTAGATTAACTTCTTTCTACAATTATTAGGTCTAAGTTCTATGACAAACTTAATGAACCGCCTTTCTATTTTTGTTGACGGGAACAATATGTTCTACGCTCAACAAAAGAACGGTTGGTTTTTTGATCCTCGCAGGGTGCTCGAATATTTCAAAACTTCGCAGCCAAATGTCATCTTGATCAATGCTTTCTGGTATACGGGTTTGAAAGACCCGCAAGATCAAAGGGGATTTCGAGATGCTTTGATCAGTCTGGGTTACACGGTTCGTACTAAGATTCTTAAGGAATATTACGATGATGCTTCGGGCAGATATTCTCAAAAAGCTAATTTAGACATAGAGATTGTGGTTGATATGTTTAATACGGTAGATCAATACGACCAAGTTGTGCTGTTTAGTGGGGATGGAGATTTTGAGCGGGCGATCGAACTACTGCGGTCAAAAAATACTCATATTACTGTGGTATCCACCGAAGGAATGATTGCTAGAGAGTTACGAAATGCTACAGATAGGTATATAGACCTGAATGAAATTCGGGAACATATCGAAAAAATGGATTATTAGTCATTAATCATTAATCATTAGTCATTAGTCATTAGTCATTAGTTGTTGGTAATTGGTTATTAGTTATTGGTCAGTTGTTATTGGTTAGTTGTTATTGGTTATTGGTTACTTGCTACGAATTCCCACTTTCCAATTCTCAATTCCCAATAACAACTAACAGTCAACAGTCAACAGTCAACAGTCATCAGTTATGGGTTATTAAATATTCGTTATTGGCGCGAGACATGGGACTGGTGACTGAAGGCTAAAAATCCAGAAACACAAACAAGTAAAAATCAGGAAAACACTTTTTTAGAGCTATGAAAACTCAACAAAGTCAAGACCGGGTGATTATTTTCGATACGACTTTGCGCGACGGAGAACAATCTCCGGGTGCATCTCTGAATGTGGATGAAAAGCTGACGATCGCTCGACAGTTAGCGAGATTGGGCGTGGATGTGATAGAAGCGGGTTTCCCTTTCACCAGCACGGGAGATTTTGAGGCCGTCCAAAAAATAGCGCGATCGGTCGGCACGGAAAATGGGCCGACAATTTGCGGTTTGGCAAGGGCGAGAAAGCCGGATATCAAAACAGCAGCCGAAGCTCTGAAACCAGCCGTAAATTCGCGAATTCATACGTTTCTGGCGACATCTGACATTCACTTGGAATATAAGCTGAAAAAGACGCGGGCAGAAATTCTGGAAATAGTGCCGGAAATGGTGGCCTACGCTAAATCTTTTGTGGATGATGTGGAGTTTTCGCCGGAAGATGCTTGTCGTTCGGAACCGGAGTTTTTGTATCAGGTTCTAGAACGGGCGATCGCAGCGGGTGCGACAACTGTTAATATTCCCGATACTGTCGGCTACACGACTCCGAGCGAGTTTGGGGCTTTGATTCGCGGAATTAAGGAAAATGTGCCGAATATCGATCGGGCAATTATTTCAGTTCACGGTCACAATGACTTAGGATTGGCTGTTGCTAACTTTTTGGAAGCGGTCAAAAATGGCGCCAGACAGTTAGAATGCACGATTAACGGGATTGGCGAACGCGCGGGAAATGCGGCTTTGGAAGAGTTGGTAATGGCGCTTTACGTGCGGCGGCAATATTTCAATCCTTTCTTGGGCCGGCCAGCAGATTCCGAGGAACCGCTGACAAATATTGACTCGCGCCAAATTTACAAAACATCGCGCTTGGTTTCCAATTTGACGGGGATGTTGGTGCAGCCAAATAAAGCGATAGTCGGGGCCAATGCTTTCGCCCACGAGTCGGGAATTCACCAAGACGGGGTGCTGAAAAATAAGCTGACATACGAGATTATGGACGCTGAGTCGATCGGCTTAACGGAAAATCAAATCGTACTCGGCAAATTATCCGGCCGCCATGCTTTTCACACTCGCTTGAAAGAGTTGGGTTTTGAAATGGCAGACGATGAACTAAACAAAGCTTTTGTCAAGTTTAAGGATTTAGCGGACAAGAAAAAAGAGATTACCGATTGGGATTTGGAGGCGATCGCCAACAACGAAGCCCACCAAGCACCGGAACTGTTCCGGTTAGAATTGGTGCAGGTTTCCTGCGGCGACAAATCTCGCCCGACAGCAACCGTTACTGTGCGGAATCCATCGGGAGAAGAATTGACGGATGCGGCGATCGGTACCGGGCCAGTGGATGCGATTTACAGGGCAATTAACCGGGTGGTAAACGTACCGAACGAGTTGATTGAGTTTTCTGTACAATCAGTAACAGCGGGCATAGATGCGATCGGCGAAGTAACAATTCGTCTGCGCCACGAAGGTAAAGTATTTTCCGGTCACTCAGCAAACACCGACATCATAGTCGCCTCCGCAGAAGCATACATCAGCGCCTTAAATCGATTGTACGTGTCATTGCAGCCTGATGAAAAATCCTCCGAACAGCCAACTGCGATCGCCAATCAAGTTGTTGCACAAGCACAGCGCTGATAAATTTGCAGTCAACCATCTTGCTTAAACCAAACCGCAGACGAACCCAGATCGAAGCAGATCAAACTAAATTAATCTGCCTTAATCCGCGTTCATCTGCGGTTAAAAATTAACTTAATCACCGAAAAATAATCATGTAAAAAATGCAAGAAGAAACCTTAAACAAAGAGCGACAATTCCACGATGCTTGGGCATCAACAATAGATATTGACGGCATTCGAGTCAATGATTACTTTGAAGCTTGTACCGCCCCAGAAAATAGATTTATCCTCAAACAAATAGGTGATATTACCGGAAAACGCCTGTTAGATTTAGGCTGCGGTGCAGGAGAAAACAGCGTTTATTTTGCCAAAAAAGGCGCGCAGTGCGTAGCTGCAGACTATTCTCAGGGCATGGTAGATGTGGCCCTGAAATTAGCAGAAAAAAACGGCGCTATCGTAGAAGGTTGCACTGTCAATGCAATGGCGCTAGATTTTCCAGATAACAGTTTTGATATTGTTTACGCTTCTAACTTGCTGCACCATTTACCGGAACCAGAAAAAGCAATTCGCGAAATGCACCGAGTGCTGAAACCAGGGGGAAAAGCTTGTTTTTGGGACCCGATGAAGCACAATCCGGTGATTAATGTTTACCGCAGAATGGCTACTGAGGTGCGGACTGAGGATGAAAGTCCTTTGGATATTAATATTGTGAATTTTGTCGATTCTTTGTTTTCAAAGACGGCTTACGATACATTTTGGCTGGCGGCGCTGTGGATTTTTTTGCGCTTTTATTTGATCGAGAAAATACATCCCAATGAGGAACGTTACTGGAAAAAGATTATTATTGAACAAGAGAGATTGAAACCGGAATATTCTAGATTGGAAGGGTTGGATGGGTTTTTAAAGAAGTTGCCTTTGATGAAGCGGTTGGCTTGGAATTTGGCTGTGGTAGCAACGAAGTAATTAAAAGAAGGAAGTTCGGCAACGAGCAATGTACGGGATGTAACGGATGTAACGGATGTAAGTCCGTCGGAAGGGGGAAGAAGGAATAAGGAAGAAGAAGGCTTTAGTGGTAGGGTTCGTCAGTTTTGAGATGCTTGTATCAGTGCCGAAAGTATGATTCTGACGCACCATTTATTGTCGGGTGCGTCAGTTTTGAGATTGTTTGTTTGTCGCAAAAATAATCGTAGCTGGCGCACCATACTTTCAAATATAAAAGAAGTACAATAAGTCTAAGCATTTAATTAAGAGGCTAATTATGCCAGAAACTATTACTGCTGTCTACGAAAACGGGGTTTTGCGTCCCCTCAGTCCTTTGTCTTTCCAAGATGGGGAAACTGTGCAGATTCAACTCTGGCCTGACGATTCAAAAAAGCAGGCAGAATTGGCAATCCAGTTGTTAGTCGATCGAGGATTGGTGACTCCACTACCTAACACTCCCCAGAATGTCGAGGCTGTAACCGACGAAGATGTGTATGAATTGGCTAAAAAGTTAGGGGGAAAACCGGGGAAGCCTCTATCAGAAATGATTATCGAGGATCGCGGCCCGTGGTAAACATTTATTTTTTGGATAGCAGCGCTCTCATCAAAAGATATGTGGTTGAAATTGGCAGCCCTTGGATCAAGACTCTCACGGATTCTCAGACTGGTAACTCGCTGCTTCTCGTCCGCATTACCTGGGTGGAAGTTCTTAGTGCCTTTGCACGAAGACAGCGTGAAGGCGGTATAAATGCTGCGGAAGTTGCTGCACTTATTCAAAATTTTCGCTCTGAATTCAATAGTCGGTATAGAGTTATTGAAGTTGATGAGGCACTGGTTGAAAGGGCGGGTGAACTGATTGTTCAATATCCGCTGCGGGCTTATGATGCTGTGCAATTAGCGTCTGCTTTGCGGGTTCAATCTGTTTTAAGATCAATGCCAGAAACTCAACTAATTTTTGTTTCGGCGGACAACCGATTGCTGGATATTGCTCAGTCGGCCGGGCTGGCGATTGACAATCCTAATAATTATCCCTCATCAAACGGTTCGTAGTGAGGAATGCAAGTCCTGGGATGGATGCGGACACCAGGACGCACTACGAACCTATATTGCTGCGATCGTTATTTATAGGATTTCCTTCAAGGTTTTAACTAATATTTGATTCTGTTCTTCCGTACCTACACTAATTCGCAATTTGTCTTCTAATCGCGGCTGATTGAAGTATCGAATCAGTATTCCCCGTTGTTTCAGTGTTTGATAAATTCTTTCTGCATCGCCGTTGGGCGGCCTAACTAACAAAAAGTTGGTTTGCGAGGGCCAAACTTCAAAGCCTAATTCTTTGAAAATGACGGCTAGTGTTGCTCTGGAAGCCTTGACTTTTTCGGCGTTGGCTGTTTTGTGCTCTGAATCTGCGATCGCACTTGCCGCCACCGCATAGGCTACAGCATCAACATTGTAGCTGTCTTTAACTTTATTTAATTCAGCCAGCAGCAGCGGATTTGCTATAGCAAAACCCAACCTCAATCCCGCCAGCGAATAACCTTTTGAAAGCGTCCTTAAAACTATAACATTACTGTACTTTTTTGTCAACTCCAAAGCATTATCTTCGGCAAAATCTACATAAGCTTCATCAATCACAAGAATACCCGATAACTCTTGAGCCAGTTTCTCCAAATCTGCCACAGAAATAGCTGTTCCCGATGGACTGTTTGGCGAAGCGACAAATGTCACAGCACCTCTGGCTGCTATTAGCAAATCGACTGGTAACTTGTAATCGTCGGGATAAGGAACTTCCACAAATTCTGCATCTTGAATTTGTGCCAAAGTGCGGTACAATACATAGGTTGGCGCGGGACAAACAATCTGTTTCCCTGATTCGCCCGCAGCGCGAACTATCAAGTTTAATAAATCATCGCTGCCGTTACCTACCGCAATCCAATCGTCAGGAAATCCCAAAACTTGACTGGCAGCAATGCGGAAAATTTTGCCCGTTGGATCGGGATAGCGCCGCAGCATTTCTCCGTCTATTTCCTGAAGCACTTTTAAGGCTTTGGGAGAAGGCGGATAGGGATTTTCATTAGAATTTAGTTTGATAATTTTTGTGCCTGGGGGTGGCTGTTCTCCTGGCACGTAGCCAGACATTTCGTGGATGCTTTGGCGAAAGTAATTCATCTATTATCTAGGGTTAACTTGCGTTAATTTGCGGTTCAAAAAAATCCTATCAAACAATTAGTGACTATCCGAGTGATACCCAAATCAATTAACTTTTGCATATCTTCTGGATCGTCCACCGTCCACGCCACAATGTCAACTCCCTGACTGCGGCTTTCTTGAATCAGTGCGGGATTTTCTAGCAAAATGCGATACTGGCTGCTAATCAAGTTATCGCCATGCGCCACAGCTTGAGATAATTGAGTTTTGTATGCTTCTAGATTAGCAACGATATGTCCGATCGCCAAATCGCCATCTACCCGCCGCACTTGTGCCAAAAATTGCTCGCTAAACGAGGTAATAACGCATTTGTGTTGAATTTCTGCGCCCTGCAAACTATTGACAAAATCCGCCACTTCTGAATCGGACCATTCGCAATGGGGCTTGACATCAAAATAGAGAAATTTGTCAACTTTTTTCAGGATAACTAATGCTTCTGCGAAAGTAGGGATTTTTTGTCCTGAAAATTCATCACTAAACCATTTTCCCGCATCAAGTTTCTGCAATTGAGACAGATTTTGTTCCCTGACTTTACCAGAAAATCCAGTGATTCTATCTAATGTTGCGTCGTGAAAAATCACCGGTACGCTGTCGGCGGATAGCTGGATGTCGAATTCGATCGAATTAGCTTTGCTGGCGATCGCCAGTTCAAAAGCTGCTAAAGTGTTCTCAGGGGCGATCGCCGAAAAACCCCGATGTGCGATAATTTCTACATTCACTATCTCGCGCCCTCTAAAAAATTGGCCACAGTTTGATTAAAAGTTTCCGGTTGAGTCAAAAAACACCAATGATTCCCCGGTACTTTTGTAGCGGTAAGATTTTTCAAGTATTTCTTGTACGGCTGCATTTGCCAATCCATGCGATTTACGCCTTTTTCCGGCTGTACGAATAAAGTTGGGATTTCAATATTTTCAGTCAAACCGGCAACTTTCATCACTTCTGCAAATATCTGATTTCTGGCGGGAATCGTAAATTTACTGCCCCAACTTCCGTCTGATTTTTGTTCGATTTGGTGTTGGAATATCATTTGCTGCGCGTCACTCCAACCAGCGTATTCTCCCGATTGTTTGGCGGCTGCTTCTGCTTGGGATAAAGTCGCAAACGGGCCCATACATTTGAGACAATCTAATTTTCGGTAAACAATTGGCAGGGTGAGTTTCATCGCTGCGGGCAGTTTGGTGATGAAGATCGGGTCTACTAAAATCATACTGCAAAAGCGATCGGGATTTTGTCTCGCCCAAATCGGTGCTAGTTTTCCCGTCCAAGAATGCCCCAAAATGTGGCAGGAAGGCCAGTTGAGATGTGCCATCAAAGCTTCTAAATCTGCGATCGCACTTGCAAAAGTATAGCCGGTTTCCGGTTTGCTGCTTTCTCCGTGGCCGCGCATATCCGGCGCTACAATATGATAGCGGTTCGCCAAGTAATTGCCGAGGCTAGTCCAGACAGCGGCACTATCTGCTAAACCGTGTAGCAGCAACAAGCGCGGAACTTTTTCTGCTTCTTTTTTGCTCTCTGTTGCTGAGTTCCATTCTAGGTAAGAAAGTTCAATTTCTGGTAATTGCAACCTGTTGCGTGCCGGCATAATTGAGGGTATTTTTTAGTAGTTAATCTACGGATATCAGTAATACCAATTTCATAAAGTAGCGCTACAGTTTACCCCCCCAACCCCCCCTTGCTAAGGGGGGGCTTCGGACTTTATCCATAGCAAATCTTTAGAAAAATGGTATAAGGTTCGTAGTGCGGACTTTAGTCCGCTCTTTTCTTACGGACTAAAGTCCGCACTGCGAACGGAATGGTTTTTGTGATGGCGATCGACCGGGTATGATATCATTTTTGAAACAAGCATTTTTTACAAAGCGTGGGAACACCTCAAGAACTCGCACCATAATAAATCCAAAACCCAGATATTCCCCGGCTTGACGTACCGCCGGAGCCTTTTCTGGGTTATTTTGAATCTTTTGACAGTCGTCTAACTCTATGGTTCTGGTTGAAATTCTTCAGTTTGGACGATCGGATCTTGGGCAATTTTGCTCAATTTCACTGAATCCAACAAGCTTTCCCAATCAGCCTTGAGGGTTGGATCGTCAGGCTGAGCCCGTCTTGCTGCTGCTAGGGTGCTGATGGCATCTTGCCAAATCCCATTTTCAGCATAAATAAAGCTTTTCTGGCGCGGATCTGCCTTTTCTAATTGACTGCGGATATCTGGACTGAGTTCAACTCGCCGCACAGTACCCATTTGGAAGAGATCGCCGGATCTATCTTGAGGATTGTCGCAAATCACTGTCAAACTCCAACGGTAATTTTTTCCTACTTCCAATGGCGGCACATTTTTATTAGCGGGGATACTAACCTCGACAGTCCCTGATAAATTGCTAATTTGGAGAGTCTCTTTATAAATCTCCTTGTCGTTTGGATCTAGCAGACTAAATTCGGCTACTTTCGCTCTTATTGGAGGCCAGTTGAAAAAGAATGTTGGATAGTCGGAAACAGTCCGTGCGAAGTTATTTGGAGGAACTAAGGGTATGAGATATATTGGATTTGGGTTGGAGTCGAGCGCGCAGCCGCCGCGCGTACTTCGTGGTGTTGCTGGTGGCTTGAACTGCATATCTATATCTTCACGGGGCTGAACGAAGCGCGGCCCTCCCGATTGAGTCAGCGGCTTGCCGGGATCTTCCCTCGGCATTGGCTGTGCCAGACTTGCAAATTGGCCGGCGTTAAATGCTGCTATCAATAATATGGCACTAAAGGCGATCGAGTTGAGCCGAAAATTACTAATTTTTTTCATAACCGTTGCCAATGTTTTTTAATGTATCTTGTCTCTGTTTACTATACCCATTTTTTTTCTCCCAACACGCGGTATACATTAACTTTTTGTTCCCTGCCTTTTAGAGGTAAAGATCCCCAAGATTCTACTTCAAATTTTCCTTCTAGATGGACTAAAGTTTCTTCGCCAATCAAGATCCGGCAGGTGTCTTCTTGCCGGTGTTTTTCGCAGCTTTCGAGGCGAGAAGCGATATTTACACTGTCGCCGATTACTCCGTATTCTAAACGGGTTTTGCCTCCCAAGCTGCCCACGACGATCGGTCCTGTAAAAATTCCGACTCGCATTTTTGCCGCTGGTAAACCGCGATCGCTCCAACTTTGATTCATGGCTGGTAAGCGCGAACTTATAGCTAGAGCGCAAGATACCGCAAGGCGAGCATCTTCGGCAATTGCTTCGGGAGTTGTGCGGGGAATTGGCACGCCAAATACTGCCAGCATTCCATCTCCGGTAAATTTATTAATTACGCCTTGATGTTTTTGCACTTCCTCGGCCATTGCTGATAAATACTCGTTCAACCAAGGCATTACTATTTCTGGCGATAGTTTTTCAGAAATTGTGCTAAAACCTTGCAAGTCAGTCAGCAGCATTGTAGCAGTTACTTTTTGCCCTGGCAATAGCCCGGACTGGAGGAGATGGACGCGCTCTTTCCACAAAGCATTGGCGATCGCCGGTGAAGTTTGCTGTCCTAAAAGTTTCATTACAATTTCTTGCTGCTGTCTTGACTGGTGGTACTTGTATGTGATGGCAACTACGGGGACGATCGCCAATGCCAGAGTCGGCCCTGTCACAGGTATCCACCCCTGTTGAGTGAATAGAAAAAATGTGAATCCCCACAATATGCCGCCAAGTGCGATCGCGCTAACGGCGAAACTGAGCGTATTTTCTAGCCGCCAAGCCAAACAGCCGCCAACTGCTCCCCAAACAGCAATCCAAAGCATTTCTTGCCATTCATCCCAAAACCAAAATAGCCCTTTACCGTCTAAAACTGCGCTGATAATTTGGCTAGTTGCGCTGGCGTGAATCAATACCCCAGGCATCAGGCGGTTTCCGCTGAAAGTAGCGCTGTAAGGAGTAGAAAAGATATCTTTTACAGTTGGGGCGCTCACCCCGATCAGCACTATTTTATCTTTCACTAATTTGGGGTCAAGCTTTCCCTCCAAAACTTGACTTAGTGTCACGGTATTTGCAACATTTTCAGGAGAGCGGTAATTGAGCATGATTTGATAGCCTTGACTGTTAATTGTCTGATACCCTCCTGAATCCGGCTTCAGTCGCCCAAAAACAGTGTTTCCGATTTTTATTTCGTTGTTTTCGGTAATTATTGTTTCTATCTTTTTGGTATCAAAATAGTTGTATGCCAACCGCATCGCCCATGAATTGAGCGTCGAGTCTTGATGAAAAGTAAAAATAAAATTACGGCGAACTATGCCGTCTGGATCGAGAATTAAATCGCTAAATCCTATTTGTTTTTTGGATATGTTGGGAGGCGGCCCAGCTCGCTCGCGCTCGGAGTCACCGATGGAGGTAATGGCGATGACTTTGGGGTTTTTGAATTGAGCGGCCAGTTCTGCATTTCCCGGTTCGTAGGGGATATCGCGAATGATATCCATACCAATAACGGCGGGTTCTAGACTGGCTAATTCGGCGATCGCTTTTGCTAAAACGCGATCGGAAAGTGGCCATTTCTTGAAAGCACGAATGTCCTGTTCTGTGATTTTTACTACGAGTAATCTAGGGTCAGCGCCCGGATCGGGACGCAACTGTACCATGAGGTCAAAAGCTTTTAATTCCAATGGCTGCAACCAACCTAAATGTCGCACTCCTAAGAGAGTTCCCGTCACGACAATCCAGGTAATCGCCAGAGGTTGCAAGTCAGCGAAGGGGAAGGAATTATTTATGTTTTTCCAACTCCAACGTTTCTCTCCCAATTGATGATGGAATCTCTTAAAGAATTTGGGCATCATAATTCTTTTTTTCAACTTTATTGGACAAAGTGTGCTCAGAGGCGGTCATAATTAAAAGAATAATGCGCTCGCCCTGAAGTTCCTTACGCAAGGAAATTAGCTTCTCAGAATTAACGTTTATGTATGCACGCCTGTTTGCATTTTAAATTGTCAACAATGCCGATGATTGATGCCCAATTTTTAATTTTCCTGTGCTGTTTTGGCGATCGCATTTAACTGCAATCCCTGGGGATAAATGTTCTCTTCTTTGCTGCGCTTGATGTCGGCTTCGGAAATCTGGGGTTTGAGGTATTTCGCCAAAACTTTCACGATGTCGCCCCGATCGATCGTCCCTACGACTGAACCAATGGGCGAGAGGACGATGATTCGGGAGAGTTGACGGGCTTCCATTGTGTTAATTACTTCTGCGATGGATGCTTTTTGTGAGACTGTGGGGGTTTTTGCCAGGGGTTGCAAAATGTTGTGCAAAGTCTGAATTTGCCACTGACTGCGCTCTGTCAAGCGGATATCGTCGATCGACACTAAGCCCAAATCTCGCCCGTTGGTCGCAGCAATGTAAAATGGAAACGGGTTGACTTCTAACAAATAGCGATCGGCAAATTCTCGCAGACTCAAATCTGCATCTACAACTCGAAATTCGCGGCTCATCGCATCAGCCGCTTTAGTTTTGAGCAGGGCTTCTTGCAGATCGGCAAAGTCGCTGTAGGCTCTGGCATTCCGAATGGCAAACCAGCCGATTAGCGCAATCCACAAGCCGCCGTACTGGCGCGCTAACAAACATACACTTACACCAAAAACAACCGCCAACCAACCCAAAACTTGTCCTGTTTTTGCCGCCCAGCGAATGCCGACAAATCGAGAGCCGGTAATTTTCCAAATTGCTGATTTTAAGACTTGTCCTCCGTCCAAAGGCAAGCCGGGAATTAAGTTAAACAATCCCAAAACTAAATTTATTTCTGCTACCCTATCTGTTACAATAGCAATCAAACTTGTTTGAGGGAGAACTTGAGAACCCAAACCGAGGATTAAAAACAGCGCGAAGCTGATCAGAGGGCCGGCGATGGCTACTTGAAATGCTTGACCGGGAGTTTTTGATTCCGAGTCGATCGATGCAACACCACCAAATAAGAATAGAGTAATAGAATTAACTTTAATCCCTTGCGATAGGGCGGCCAAGCTGTGTCCGAGTTCGTGCAACAGCACCGAAGCAAACAGCAGCAGAGCTATGGCTAACCCAGCACTCCAGGATAGAGCAGGCCCCCACAAGCGGTAACTGCTAGCATATTCGCGGGTTGCAAGGGCTAAAATTATAAACCACGAATAATCTATCAGTAGGGGGATGCCAAATAAAGACCCGATTCGCCAACCTGTCTGCATGAAATTTTCCTGGGAAAGGAGAGCAAGAAAGAGTTTCTATTATATCTGTTCTTCTCCTTGCCTTTCCCGTTGCCGCGGTTTCTACAGAACTCCGGCGTTACCCAAGCCCAAGATGACTCCAGCCCCCAACAAGTGGCCGAAGCTGGTTGTTGCCAGCAATTCCGGGATGCCGAAGCCTTTGAACATTCCGGGGACTGCAACGGGTAAAGCAGGGCCTTTGCCTCGGTTTTGCTTGTTGATGCCGTAGTAGCCGATCGCGATCGCCAGCAAATTGCATAAAATCATTGTCAGGCCTACCATTGGCGACCACTCCGGCGTTGAGGGAGTGGTAGACTGTATCGCTAACAGTAAAGATGAGTTAATCATGTTGTTATTTCCTGATTTCACAGATAATATCGAGCGCTACAAAATTATAAAAAGCATTCTGCATTAAACTAAAATTTGTTTTATTAATTAACAATTTGTTTATATTTTGATACAAATTCATCGCGGAGGAAAAAAAGTGCGGGTTAAAATTTGCGGAATCACGAAACTCGATCAGGGAATGGCGATCGCCCGTTTGGGAGCTCAGGCTTTGGGGTTTATCTGCGTGTCGGCTTCACCGCGCTATGTCAGCCCCCAAACTATTCGCCTGATTGTCGAGAAATTGCCGGAAAATGTCGATCGCATCGGCGTTTTTGCTAACACCACAATAGAAAATATCTGTCAAGTAGCGGTCGAGTCAAATTTAAGCGGGGTGCAGTTGCACGGAGATGAAACAGCAGAATATTGCGCGAGGTTGCGGGAGTTTTTGCCGGAAATTGAAATTATCAAAGCCCTGAGAGTTAAGACTCCAGAAACTTTAGCGACCGCTGCTATTTATGCCCTTCACGTCGATACTTTACTGCTGGATGCTTACCATCCCGCTCAACTCGGCGGTACTGGCAAAACTATAGACTGGGTGATGTTGGCAGAGTTTAAACCGCCTTGTCCTTGGCTGCTCGCCGGCGGTTTAACACCGGAGAATGTTTTAAATGCAATTGATAGCGCCAAGGGCAGTAATTTCAGCGGTGTTGACCTTTCTAGCGGCGTAGAAATAGCGCCGGGAAATAAAGATTTGACCAAAGTTGCTCAGTTGTTTGCAAAATTAACTCAAATTGCTAATCATTGATAATTGGTAATTGGCAAAAAGCTAATTGGTAACGCACACTTTGTGCTTTTGATTCTGATGTACTAGACTTGAGTTGCAGAAGTCTTATCTCGATCTTTTAACCGCAGATATCGGGCAGATTTAACCAACGATTGACGCAAATAATTTCAGGGTGTTTGCCAATTTTGGCAATTGCTCGTCTGCTCAGTTCCCTCGCGCACCGCAATTCAAAAACTCGGTTTCTCCATCGCCCGTCTCTCGAAAAGCAGGCGCAACCTTCAAAGAAACCGGGTTGCTGCGATAATTTACGCATCCTCACCAAGAGCGAGGAAGAAACCCGGTTTCTGATTCCTCGCACACATCCCAGAAACCGGGTAATGACAAGGCCTTATTCCGACTACTAATATATCTTTAAAACTTTTAATGATAAATTTGATTGTGTTAAATTTTAGCCCGATCGGGCTGCTGGACTTACTGGCGCGCCGCGTCACCCTGGCTGTCTCAACTATTCCCGATTTCACCGACTGGCTGGTTGCAGCTATGCTGGCGTTAGTTTACACTGCGATCGCCCTTCCCGTCGGTTTTGGGTCGGGATTTCTGAAAGTAGACGTGCAAACCTCTTCGCCTACCATTACCGGAGTGCTGATAGGCTGTTTGTTAACTCCGGGGCTGAGCGAGGAAGTATTTTTCCGCGTGTTAATGCTGCCGCACCCTGGAGAAAATGCTTCTGGGTTAATGCTGTGGTTTTGGGGATGGGCGAGTTTGGCGCTGTTTGTAGTTTACCACCCGCTGAACGCGCTGACTTTTTACCCGATCGGTCGATCGACCTTTATGAATCCAGTGTTTTTGCTGCTGGCGGCAATTTTGGGGGTAGCGTGCTCGGGAGCATACCTGCAAAGCGGTTCCATCTGGCCTGCGGTGGCAGTTCACTGGCTGGCAGTTACAGCTTGGCTGCTGCTATTGGGCGGTTACAGGAGGCTGTATGGTTAAATGTACAAAGTCCAGCATCACTATATTGTCAGGAGGAACTCCATCGTGGGTATCATAGGAGCGATCGTAGGTTTTTTGGCAGGGGTAGCAGTTGCTTACTCATTAGTGGAAAAACGATTAAAAAAGCAAAAACAAGAATACTTGCAGCAAACCCGAAGAATAGCTCAGGATATAGAACTAGCTCAGATATCTCGGATGCAGCCCACAGCAGATTCCCAGCCAGGAGAACAGGAAGATAAGCTTAGACAAGCCACTGTCGAACACGAAAATTTACTCAGACAAGTTACAACTCAATACGAAAGTCAACTCCAACAAATTGCCGCTCAATACGAAAATCAACTCCAACAAGTTCGAGCAGAACGCGATCGACTCCAACAAGTTGCTGGCGCACAGGAAAATCAGCTCAAACAAGCCAGCGAGGAATTAGAAGCAGCTCACAATGCTAAATTGCAAGAAAACCTGCAATCTTTGCAATCAGAACACGAAAATCATTTACTCAGAGTTGCTGACGAATTGCATCACAATTATCAAGCTCAAATCGAAGAACATTTGAAATCTTTGCAATCAGAACACGAAATTCGCTTGAAACAAACTGCCGAGGAATATCAGAACCGCGAGGTTGAGATGCAGTTACGTATGGAAGCTTTGCAAGAGGAATACGAGAGTCGGTTGCAAGCAGCTCACGAGCAGTTGCAAGCTCACGAAACTCAGATGCAGACTACTATCGGGTCTTTGCAACAGCAGTACGAGAATAATGTTCAACAACAAGAAGTTCCCGATCGACAGTTTGATCAGTTAAATCAAACAGAAGTTGGAGAATATTTACCCGAACCAGAATTAGTACAGGAACAGTCAAGCGAGTTAAACCAAACAGAAGCTCAACAAGAGTTAAATGATACAGGTTTTTCGGAGCCACAATCAATTGATTCATATCAACAAACCGCAGTCGAACAACAGCCTGAAATAGCCAGACAATTAGCAACCTATTCGGTGGAGCAATTGATGGGATGCGTTCAAAGTACAGACTCAGAAACGCGCAAGTTTGCAGCGTCTGCTTTAGGTAACTTGGCTGCTGCGAATGCTCTGACAGACGACAGCCATCGAGTAATAGAAACCTTGGGCCAATTACTTCGAGATTTGCAGCCAGAGGTGCGCGAAGCTGCTGTGGAAGCACTAGGATCGATCGAGTCGGAACAAGTAATTCCGCTGTTGGAACAAGCTTTGCTAGATACAGATAGGGCTGTGGCTGTGGCGGCTAGTGCTGCGCTCAATAGGTTGAAGTTTGATCCGCAGACTCCGGCGGTGCAACCGACAATTGTTGATATTGAGGAACCAAATAGTTAAGCGGTTACGTAGGGAGCATCTCATTTTTGAAAAAAGCATTTTTTACAAAGCACGCGAACTCTTGCGCGATCGCACTTATCAAATCAAAACTGAGATTCTCCCGACGACTTTCGCGATCGGAAAAAAGTTTTCACCCTAGGGGGCTATAACTTTATTGAGATTGCGGACTTTAAAATCGCTGTTTTGTACCGAGCACAAATTTAGTTTCGCCGGAGTCGCCAATACCCACGTCTAAGCGAATTAATCCAAAGGGCGATCGCACCCTTAAACCCAACCCAACAGCCGCCCCAGTCCCCGGTTTATCCCTCACCGAAGCCGGTTTTCCCAACACGCTGTCACCGGTTCCCAAATCCGAAGCAAAATCGGCAAATATCACGCCGCCGACATCCCTACCGACGGGAAACCGATACTCGCCGGAAGCCAAAAAATAACTCCGCCCGCTACCAATATCCCCGCTATCGTAACCCCGCACGGAATTGCGCCCGCCGAGGCGAAATGCTTCTGTTGGCGGCAAATCTCCGATGACAGTTCCCCCTTGCAAGTTAAAAGCCAGCATTTCTGGCAAGGTTTCGGACTCGCTGATGCCAAGCAAAGTGATTGGTATATATTGTATATAATTTGCTAAGAGGCGGTTGCTCACAATGTTACCGCGTCCCAGAGGTATGGACTGCTCGGTGCTGAGGGTGAGAATCGAGCCGCTGGTAGGGTTAAAGGGATTGTTTCGCCGATCGCGCGTTGCGCCAAAAGAAACAGTGTATAACTCATCCACGCCGGAACCGCTGAAAGTGAGAGGATTGCCCCGTTCGTCGCGGCGAGCAATATTTAAATTGCGATCGCGCGTGCTGATATTGGTATAATTCAATCCTAAAGTTCCCCGCCAATCGCCTAAAGGTCGGGTAACTGCGAGATTTCCCCCGATGCGAAGTTCCCGAACTCGATCGCCATTGGGCAAATCGATATCCTTGTTGAAAATTTCGGATATTCTGCGATCGCCAAAAGCTCTCACACTGTATCCCAAACGGTCTTCGGCAGCAATGTAAGGGCTGACAAACTCGACATCGTACTGGATACCTCGGAGGCTGGGCTGAAGTTCCACCGATAGCTGCTGTGCGTTGGTGCCGAAAGTGCGATCGACATAGGAAAGAGGAACAGCAACACCAACATCATCACTCAGAGTAACACTCGCACCAAAAGAACGAGCCGATCGCTGTTGGACATTGTAAATTACATTAATATCCGTCCCAACTTCTTCAGTAGAAACCGTCACCTTGTCAAACAATCTCAACTGCTGCAACTGCTGCAAGTCCGATCGTACAACTTCCTCGGTGTAATTATCTCCCGCCTTTAGTTTGAGCTCGCCCCGAATAAAATCTTCCGAAATTCTGCCAACAATCGGATTGCCTTTTTTATCAACTGCTTCGCCTCTGGAATTGACAAAGCGAATTTTCACCTCAGCCACATAAACGCCCTCAGCATTTCCCGCTTGACTGATTTGTCGAGTACCGTCTAGCTGTCGGGCGTTGCTGTTTACCGGTTCGGTTTCGGGTTTGGTGGCGATCGTCCCCGGAGTTTGTAACACAGATGTAAAATCTTTATGGCGATTCGACTTGAGAGAAGGCGATTTAACTTCTCCAGCAACCGCGAGCTCATCAGATGCCGGCAAATCCCGCACAATTAGACTCACATCATCCTCATCCCTCTGCGCCCTCTGCGCCTCTGCGGTTGCTTCTCTAACCTCCACCTCACGCGCTGCGTCTATCGGATCGAGAGCCCGCGCCGACAAATCCCCACCAGCTATTTGCGCCAAAGTCAAAAATGCAATAATCGGAATTCGCATAAACATAAAACTAAAGCATACTCAACGCATATTAACCAAAATTGGTCATGATGCCTAATCCCCAAAAAGAAACCCGGTATTTTTGAAGATACCGGGTTTCTGTGATGCGCTGAAAATTGCCAAAATTCGATCGCGGGCGATCGTAAAATTGGGGAAACCAAAAATTTATTTAAAGAGATTGTCTAGAAACACGTTTCTCAAAATGAGCCTGAGTCTGCTGCAACAGTTGTTCGCGACTGTCCTTAGCGGTAGTAATGCTAGGGAGCAAATTGCGAGCTTGTAAAGTCATGTGAAGCTGTAGGTGTGCGACGTACTCACTGACGTCTTCGCGCACGGAGCAAGCTGGGTAACGTTTTAAAGTAGAGTTCAAAGTGTTCTCCTGCTTTGAGTTTGCAGTAGTTTCAATAATATTAGAGAGTATCACGGTCTACGTCTAATTGCCTACTCCGCAATGAAGTTTAACCTTTAGGAGGCTTTTTTGTTACAATTGTTTACATACAATATTGCTTAAATAAATAAATCTACCCGATCAAAGGTACAATACCGATCGCTAAAAAGCCCGCTGTGTATGTCTTCTTCCTTCTGTCCTAGATAACTAAAGCCCTCTTCCCTCGAACCTCTTCCTTGACTTTTACATCCGTTACATCCGTTACATCCGTTACATCCGTTACATCCCGTACATTGCTCGTTGCCGAACTTCCTTCTACTTAAATCAGGAGTCGATCGCCCGTGCAGTCAATAGCAATAGCACACAAACACACACTAACCACATTTGTCAATAGCAGCAGCCAAACAGCCGCCTACCTCGACATCGGCAGCGGCCCACCGTTATTGCTGCTGCACGGTTTCTTCGGAGAAAAGACTTGCTGGCTGCCATTAATTGAAATATTGCAATCTCAGTTTCGGTGCATCAGTTTAGATATGTTAGGTTTTGGAGAATCCAGCAAACCACAAATCCAGTACGACGTAGCCGTAGAAGTTGCCTTTGTGCGACAAGTTATAGAACAACTAAACATCGAACCCTGCAGCATCATCGGGCATTCTTTTGGCGGTTGGGTAGCCTCTGCATATGCCCTCAAATATCCTAATTCCGTCAGCAGTTTAATATTAGCAGCACCAGCAGGAATTCGGGACGACAGTTTTTGCGGTCAATACGATGCTTTGCGGCCGCTGCTGTGGCAAACCCCAGTAGTTGATTGGGCCTTGCAGTTAGCCAAACCTTTGGCTCGTCTAGCAGGAAAAAGTGAGAAATTGCAGGAAATTTCCGGGTGGCGGCGCGAGTTAATGTCTCAACCAGTAGCCCGGTCATTTTTAATGAGCCGGATGCGGCCGGAAGACGCAGTTGATACAGTAGAAAAAGAAATTCACAAATTACAAATTCCTACCTTAGTCATCGCAGCCGGTAGCGACGAAACAATTCCTCTGTGGCACTGTGAAACCTACGCCAAGGAGATACCGGGGGCAGAATTAGTAATTATTCCCAACGCCACCCACGGCTTGCCACAAACTCAACCTCAATTCATCGCGAAGTTGATCCGTAAATTTTGGGATAATTAAGAAAACCTTTGCCAAAAGCCGAATTCTAAAAACTGTGATAGACAACTAATGAAAAATAATTGTATTTTAGGATACTACTTCAACAGAAAATACATAATATATTGGTAGTATTGTATTTTTTTTTTATGTCTATCACACCTTGTGTCAGCACGAAATACAGACATTTAGTAGATTCTGAGGTATTACGAATGGCAGTGCTGAGCAACTACTTTAATCTGGAAGAAATTACCACAGCCAGAAAAGTTAGTGCTGCAGTAATCAACATCAGCGGCCGCCAGCGAATGCTTTCCCAGCGATCGGCTTTTTTTTGCATGAGGTTAGTTTGCTCTCAGAATGCCGCAGAAAGAGCCAAACTGCGGGGGAACTTGTTAGAGGCGATCGCGCTTATGGACAAATCGCACCGCGACTTAATTAATACTCACAGCAGCAACTTATTGAGTGCCCCTTCATCCACCGTCAAAGCAATGTATTTTGAGGCGCCGCTGTACCTAGACAAGCAAGTGCGCGAATATATCGATCGAATAAAAGCATTAATGCAAGTTCCCGATGCCGAACTCAGCCTAGAAAATCCCGATCTAAAGTATATTATCGCAGCAGCGGGCGACGAATTGCTAGCAGCTTTCGATGCTGTCGTGAGTCAGTACCAGCAAGAAAGCGAAATCGAACAATTTGAAATTGACTTCAAACAGATTGAACTGTATCAAGAAAGCTGTGCTGCTACCTCGAAAGCCGAAGCTCAAGCCGCCGAGATCGATCGCGCACTTCGCGAACTCAAACAAACTCAAGCCCAACTGATGCACAGCGAAAAAATGTCTTCGATAGGAGCATTAATGGCCAGCATCGTCCACGAAATTAACAACCCAGTTAGTTTTATTCACGGCAACTCGATCCATGCCAAAACTTATACTGAAGATTTGCTGCACCTGCTATGTCTCTATCAAGAATACAATCCTAATCCCTGTGCCGAAATTAAAAAGACAATCGCAGAAATAGACCTCGAATTTCTAGTTGAAGACTTGCCTAAAGTTATGTCTTCCATGCAAATTGGTGCGGAACGAATTCGCGAAATTGTCAAATCTATGGGCAGCTTTTCGCGAACAGATAACAGTAAAATGACGCAGTGCGACTTGCACGACAGCATCGACAGCACCATATTAATTTTGCGAAACCGTCTTAATGCTAAAACAGACCGTCCCAACATTCAAATAATTAAGAATTATGAAAAGATTCCTGGTGTTGAGTGTTATGCCGGACAGATAAATCAAGTGTTTATGAATCTAATTAGCAACGCGATCGATGCTTTAGAGGAGACAGCACAAAATCAGCCCAATGCTGCGTTAAAAATTTATATCCGCACAGAAGTAGCAGGGAGCGATCGCGTGAGAGTACGGATTGCTGACACGGGAGGGGGAATGACAGCAGAGGTAAAAGAACGAATGTTCGAGCAATTTTTTACCACAAAGGCGATCGGTAAAGGTACAGGCTTAGGATTGTCTATTGTCTACAAAATCCTAGTAGAAAATCACCGAGGAACGCTCAGGTGCGAATCTGAACCGGGGAAGGGAACCGAGTTTATCATTGAACTGCCGGTCGAGCAAATTTAAGCAATTTATCAAACTTAAATTTTATCCAATTTATCCGTAACATTTGCCTAGATTCGATTCTTCGCAGTGAAAAATTACACAGATCGTAATTTATTTGTTTCTAGTTGCCCAATAAAATACGTCGTAATAATTGCCACTCACTTCATCCGCAAGTTACCTAACTTCGGCAATTTTTCAATTGTGAATAGCTGCGAATTCAGCAGATTGAGGTAGAATAGACCTCTTGCAAAAGTCAAATTTACCCCCCGCAAGTCCCCCCTCCCGCGGGGAGGGAGCAAGATTATTCTTGTTTCTCCCCGCGGGAGGGGAGGGTTGGGGT
>NZ_CAWPRX010000033.1:0-2549 GCF_963890365.1 Tychonema sp. LEGE 07196
AGGGGTATAAGAGACAGCTCCGGGAGTAACCCCCCCCGGCCCCCCTTGCTAAGGGGGGGAGAAATTTCTGATTTTTCCCTACCTTGTCCCTTTTTAAATAGAGGAATTACCTCTTCTTCCTCTTTGCTTGTAAAACCTTGAGAAACACCATCTTCTCTCTGTAGCCCCCCCTTAGCTGGGGATTCTTCCAAGCTCTGTAGCCCCCCCTTAGCTGGGGATTCTTCCAAGCTCTGTAGCCCCCCCTTAGCTGGGGATTCTTCCAAGCTCTGTAGCCCCCCCTTAGCAAGGGGGGGTTGGGGGGGTTGTTCCAAGCTCTGTAGCCCCCCCTTAGCAAGGGGGGGTTGTTCCAAGCTCTGTAGCCCCCCCTTAGCAAGGGGGGGTTGGGGGGGTTCTTCTAACCCTTTACCCAGGGAAGATTGGGAAGTTTCTAGAGGACGCAACCTGACAACCGCAGCATCAGCGCCTCCGGGTAACAGTACAGTATTATTTTGAACTTGATGGTCGTATTGGCGATAAACCCAGCGTTTAGAAGCGATAGTGGGAGTATCTAACAGCGTCAGTAAAATCTGATTCCAAGTTTGGAACTCACCCTTAACTTCAATCCCAAGAGCGGTGCATTCCGGCAACAAATCCGCCGTCCATTCCCAGGCTTTCTTAGCATATTCTGGCGCTTCTGTCAACAGTTCGCGGTGATAAATTGGCGTGTTATCTGCCAAAGCAGTCGCGGTAATTTCGGCAGCGATTTGGCCTTTAAACAGAATTCGGACGATCGGCTCTTCGATCACTGTCCCCGCGACTACGGCGTGCAATCCCCAGCGGTGAAAAATATCGATTAATTCCTGTTCCCGTCCTTTTTGAGCCACAAACAACATCCGTTCTTGCGATTCCGAAAGCAGGTATTCGTAGGGAACCATGCCGCTTTCTCGCACCGGAACTTTGTCTAAATCAAATTCAATTCCAACGCCGCCTTTGGCTGCCATTTCTGATGTCGAGCAAGTAATTCCGGCCGCGCCCATATCTTGGGCGGCGACGACTGCACCGGTTTTGAATGCTTCTAAACAAGCTTCAATTAAGGATTTCTCTAAAAACGGATCTCCTACTTGGACGGCGGGGCGATCGTCCATTGATTTGTCGGTCAATTCTGCACTGGCAAAACTCGCTCCTCCCATGCCATCTCTGCCAGTAGTGGAACCGACGTAAAGCACGGGATTTCCGATGCCGGATGCGCCGGATTTAACTATTTCTTGAGTTTCCATTAAACCCAAGGCCATGACGTTAACTAAGGGGTTGCCGGAATAGGCTTCATCGAAGTAAACTTCTCCGCCAACTGTGGGTACGCCGATGCAGTTTCCGTAATGACTGATTCCCGATACTACGCCTTTGAATAATCTCTGAGTTTTGCTATCATCTAAGTTGCCGAAACGTAGGGAGTTTAAAAGTGCGATCGGGCGAGCACCCATTGTGAAGATATCGCGGAGAATGCCACCTACTCCTGTTGCTGCGCCTTGGAATGGTTCGACAGCAGACGGGTGGTTGTGAGATTCTATTTTGAAGGCAAGTTGCAAACCGTCTCCCAAGTCTACGACACCGGCATTTTCTCCAGGCCCGACCAGAATGCGAGATCCCTCTGTGGGAAACTGTTTTAATAGCGGTCGCGAATTTTTGTAACAGCAGTGTTCGCTCCACATCACGCCGAACATTCCCAATTCAGCTTTGTTGGGATGGCGGCCGAGGCGCTGAACAATTTCTTCGTATTCTTCGGGTTTGAGTCTTTCGGCGGCAATTTGTTCGGGAGAAAATGGCAGGTTTGGCATAATAATTGCGATCGTTTTGTAGATTTTACATCCCAATTAGGGATTCTTTAAATCAGAACTTAGGCATCAAGATCGAAAAAACCGGGTTTTTGATTTAATCTGCGGGTGGGAAGGCATTTTTTCGGTAAAAAGCCCGGTTTACGATCGCCCATGAGTCCAAGACTCTTAATGCTTATTTTTAGGAGGGGGAGTTTTTTGTTGATAAAAGCATTCAGATTTTAAGTTTTAGCATAGATTGAGGAGGCTGCATTTTTGTCAACTTAATCTCAAAGATCCTACCAGTTGCTTGTGACTCCGATTAGCTCGCAACGGACGCGATCGATTATACAGCTAAATTGAAAATTTACCAAATATCGGAGAACATTTGACAGATATATTGTTTTCTGCTAAGGCAACCGCACCCAACGGTTAAGATGTTCTTAATTCCTCAAACCCTAGTCGAAGATTCCCTCTTCCCTCTTCCCTCTTCCCTCTTCCCTCTTCCCTCTTCCCTCTTCCCTCTTCCTTCTTCCTCATGACTAAAAATCTCAACTTTGCCAACCAAAACTTACGCAACCGTTCATTTAAAGGGCTTGACTTGTCTGGGGCGAACTTCAGCGGTAGCGACATTCGAGGCTGCAATTTCACCGGGGCGATTTTGAGGGGGGCAAATTTTCAGGGTGTCAGAACCGGACAAAGCCGCCTGCGGGTACAAAAGTTGATTGCTAGGGCTGGTGTAACTGCGGTGACTGTGAC
>NZ_CAWPRX010000034.1:0-22058 GCF_963890365.1 Tychonema sp. LEGE 07196
CGATTATCGACTCTCAAGGTCGTGGTATCAATACCTGGGCTGATGTGATCAACCGCGCTAACTTGGGTATGGAAGTAATGCACGAGCGCAACGCTCACAACTTCCCGCTTGACTTGGCTGCTGCTGATACAACTCCTGTAGCAATGGTTGCTCCTTCTATCAACGGCTAAGTTTTAGTCTGAGATTACAAAAAGCGCTCCTAGAAATAGGGGCGCTTTTTGTTTGGGGAAAAATATTTTTTTTGACCTCATTCTTGCTTAGACGTTTTGCACTCATTCCCTTTCAATTAGTGAATTATTTGCGTTTATCTTTGTCTTTCGGTTGAACTTTGCGGTTAACAGATCGAACTATTTATGAAAGAGGTCTCTTCTATCCGTTGAATCCGTTAAATCGGGCTTGCGCGATCGTTGCCCGACTTTCTTTCATGCTGGAATTTTTTACGACTACTATAGAATATAGCGGCGACTAGGCCGATCGACATACTGTGACATACTCCACGCGCGAAACCTCATATAATGGTCTAGAGTTCCAATAGTCGGATTCAGGATATGTGAGACTTGCCGTAAAGAGTTCGCTAGCAGCAATGCAATTGTGTCAATTCCAGAATCTAACCACAGACAAATGTAGCCGATCGGGAGTCGCTCCTCACCGTCCGAAGCACTCTATCTGTAAGGAGTCCCCGCTGTGAGTATCAGTCAAAGCGAGTTAACTCAACTACAGCACGATATCGCCAAGAAGTACGCGCATCTTGGCGCGTACGTAGTCAAGGTCAAAATCGGGAAAGAATGGGTTGATAAATGCTTTCTGCGGTATTGTCCAAACTGCAAGAGGAAACTACCGGAACAGGTCAAGCAGTGGGGTGTTGAGTCTTGTCGCGCGCCTGATTGTGGGTACGAGCGCAACCTGTACAGCGAGAAAGAATGGTCAACTTTTCTTTATCCTTGAGGTCGGTTAAATGCGATCGCCCGATCGCCCCCAGGACTCTCCCCAAAAATCCCCCGAAACCGCAAGCGCTGCGCGTCTCTAATCCTTGATATACTGACAGTTCCAGCACTTCCTACACTCTCGCCACACTCTCACAGGTTAGACTATAGGACTTACGCATTGACAAAAGACATTATCTATGTATTCTAGACTCTAACATCATTGCTAAGGTTCGCCAAAATATGCTCACGGACAACTAAAGTGAATAGATTCCTTTGGACTTCATACCAATTGCTAATTATCTTTTGAGAGCGCATCAACTCCAATTTAATAAATGCGTGAAGTGAGCAAAATATGTGAGTCTTGATCGCCTGAGTATCTCTGACCCTGAACCGACAAATTCCACAGACTTGTTTGATAGCTCTATGAAAGGTTTCAATGCCCCAATGAACATCGTGAATTGTGATAAATTCACTTCGGGTTGTCTCTTTGACCTTTTCTGGCTCTGGCAGGTATAAAATATAATGTAAGCGAGTCTTCTTTTTTAAAATCTTTCCTAAACAATTTTATAAACCCAAATTCTTTCAGATGAGTCACTAATCCTTCATCGGGAATCTCTAAAGTCCTTACCTGGCAATACTTCCGCGGCTCATTTGAGACAGTTCTGTTTTTTTCAATTCCGAATAGAAAACCCAGTTTCTGGTTTCTTAGAAATTTTAAGTTTTCTACTCCTGAATACCAACTATCTCCTGTCACTATTCTTGGTTTTACTCCCCAGCTTATTATTTCACTTACCATCTCTCTAAAATAATCGTTTTTTGTTTTCCCCTCCTTTTTGTCATATATTCTGTAATTAATTGGTACTGAATTTCCATTAATATCGCTGTAATATAGAGTAATTAAATTTAAGCCAATAATTGTTTGATGGGCTTTTCCTGACCAAAAATAACTGATTAACTCGGCATTTTTCGGGTCGCTGTAAATTTTTTCTATAACTGTATCGTCTACACTTAGTATTCCTCCTGCCAAGTTAATAATTTTCTCGATGATCTTGAATAAATCTTTCGGTTCATATCTCTCTCTCAACAAAAATCGATTGACGCTATCATGTGAAACGTCTCCTAATATCTCTGCTAACCTATTGCACCCCCCAAACTTTGGCTCTGAGAGTAAAAATAAGGTGTAAATGTCTAGATTGCATTGCGCTGTCGAGGTTTTAGTTATTTTTCTGATTGTCTGATACCCGTTAGTAGAGGTTCCCTCTTTATCAATGCACTATTTGGTTATTTTGTCAATGCGTAAGTCCTAGACTATACAAAATGTGTGTTATGTAGAGTAGAAGCTCGAAAAATAACGCAACTATAAGCCTTTGAAGTGCGTGAGACTACCAAGATTTTATGGCTAATTGTAGAGGGGGCCGACTGACCAATCTAGAACTCCGAGACAGGGAATATTTACTAGAATCCGAGATAACGCGCCTATTGACGGCGACAAAAGCAAACAAAGACACTTTTCTCGCTACTCGCAACTACTTGATTATACTACTAAGTTATCGCCACGGTCTCCGCATCAGCGAATTAATCGGTTTGAAGTGGGAGCAAATCGAATTGGAGGAAGCGCGCATCCATATCAAGCGACTCAAGGGTAGTAACTCAGGAGTTCACCCCATGGCGGCGGATGAGTGCCGATACTGTTCCAAATTGCGATCGCGCCAACCGACAAAATCGCCTTGGATTTTCACCAGCCGGACTGGGTTGGTGCTTACCCGCGACGGAGTGACAAAAGCTTTAGCGGCGGTTTGTGCGATCGCCAAACTTGAAATACCTTTTCATCACCATATGCTGCGGCACAGTTGCGGGTATTCTTTGACGGCATAAGGTAACGACACGCGGCTGATTCAAGAGTATCTGGGGCACAGGTCGATCGAGCATACCGTCCGATACACCGCGTTAGACCCCGCGAGGTTTAAAACGTTATGGGAAAAATGAAACCGCGACAAGCTGTTATAGAATACGTTTATCGGCGGGTTCTATCCTGTAACAGGTCCGATCGAATTTTTTACTGCCTATTGCTTGTCATTGGAGTGCTAGTTGGAATGCTAGTAAGGTGCTAGACAATAATGCTTTGCAAGGAATACTCTATCCGGTTGTGGAAAACTGAATGGGAAGGGAAAATAATTGACGGTTTTTTTACTCAATCAACGGTTTCGCTTACCGCGATACGAGAGAAGCTGCCAAAACCTATAAATATATAGCGCTAGTTGTTGAAGAAGACCCCCAAGGAAGCGGGGAATTGTGGGGCGGTTCCACACCATTAATTGCGCTCGATCTAGCAAAATTTAGTATTGACTTGGAAGCTAGCAACAGGCAGCGATGGGATGCACGGGAGAAAATGAAAATATGGGATCAACATTTAAGAGAACGTTTCGGCAAGCGGTTAGAGAATATCTAAGTACAACTTTTCCCAGCGAAGCGAACCGCGCAAAGGTTGAAATAGAAAAACTCGTTAACAGTGTTACAGAGTCCAATGCGCGCGAAACAATTCAATCAGTTTTGGCAGAATTTGGAATGCTTGCGGGATGGCTAGAAAATCACTTCACGCCCGGTTCGTTCTTCACCGATCGCGGTTGGGTGTTTGGCTGGTATTATTCGGAACAATTACAAGCGCGACCACTACCCCTTAAAATTTCGGCGACCTATTTTAAAGGCATCGCCAGAAAGGTAGAAGTTATCCAAAACCGCGACGGGTTCCGTGTCGCAGAATCCTTGCCGTTTGTTGACGGGTCTCCAGTCGAAGTTCCACCGGGGAAAACTCATCTTTACGCGCGGTACGGATGGGCTGCTGCTGTACCGCTGCCATGGCATCGCACTGCTGACAGTCTGATAGTCGATCGCACAATTCTTAGCTGTGGATTCGCTATTGCCTGGAAGTGGTGGCCGGCTGCTGCCAAACATTATGCGAATCATCCGCCGTCGCCACTGCTGGAAGACTGCAAACTTAAGAGCGAGCCTGAAAATTGCCTGCCCATGGGTAACGGTTGGTTGTCGTAAAGTGCGATCGCCTTTCAGCACTAACTCTTCTCCAAACACTTGCGGATAACTTCCCTAACATCCGTCGGTTTGTAACCGAGCTGGATTTTCTGACCGGTGTCAGTTCTGATATTGAGCTCGCGGTTTTTCTGTGCCAGCCGAGAGTTGAAGATTAAGAACCACGCGGGAAACACTCTTATCTTCGGTTTGGTCGATCGCACTTCTTCGCCATGCACCAGTCGCAAAATCCGAGATTTGCTCAAATCGGCAGCGCGCTCTACTAACTCAGTTGCCGCTCCTTTTGAATTGGCATAGGCTTTCATCTGGCCACCTTTGCCGATTTTTGCATCGGTTGTTTTGTCGCCCATCAATGCGACCGCATAATGCCCCCCGTATGTGTAACCGTTTTCGCCCCCCGCTGCTGCCAAAATATTCTCCCACGTGCATTTACTGCGGTGGATATTTGGGATTGTGAGGAAAGGTCTCGGCGGCGGTTTGTCGCCGAGCTTCTTAGTTAACTTGACAGGTTCGTAGGGCCGCTTGCCTGAAAGCCTCCAATGGATCTGTACCGAAACGGGGGCGACGTGCTGTTCCACATAGTCACCGTAGGGATGTCCCACGATTTGAGCTAAGTCAGCGCGGGAAAGCTCGGCGCGGATGAGTTGCTGAATTGCCGGCAGAAGGCTCGCTTGCAGCGCGATAAACGGCTGACTGCCAGAAATCACGATTTTAATAGGATCATCTTCTTTGTCGAGCGTCAATTCATAAACATCAAAATGGGATTGATCGGACGATTTGTTGCTCGACTCACCGTCAATGCGAGTGAAAGTAATATCACTTTTAGCTAAAATTCTGGCAGCTTTTGCTTGTGTTCGTTCATCTGTCATATTAAATGCTCCCGTATCTAGCTATAAGCGACAAAACGGCGGATAACAGCCTCTTTGGTTCCCTCTCCAAAACCTTCCCCAAAATTTTCTAGAAAATTGCCTAACGCGGCATTGTCTTTTTCAACAGATTGGTAGAACTCGTTGACCTTCTCGCTGATAATTAACGGTTTACCAGTTCCCCAGCTAGCAATAGCTTTGTCAACCCATGGAATGCCAGTTTTGACGTTTTGCTTTGCCCATTTCCTAAAGTTCATGAACCCAATCGAAAACAAGGCTTGTTTGGCGAGTTTGAAAATGGCCCAGCCGATTGTGCTGAGCTCTTGTAAGATTTCCTCGCCAGTGTCCGACTCGTCTTCTAAAACCAAAAATAACGTTCGCATTGCGTTGCGGTCTATTCTCAGCTTTGGAAGCTTGTCAGCGCCAATGATGAAATTAGCAAGCGAGCGGCCTAAACTCTCCCCGGCAACACCCGCAAAGTTGATAAATCCTTGGTTGAGTTCCTTAAGCAATTGGTCATCGCTCTTGTTGAAGTCAAAATTGTAAATGACTTCCCCAGCAGAGACAGCACCCTGAACTAATCCCGGCATGATGCCAGCGAGAGTTATTCCCCCGATGGTTCCCGCGCCCGCGACAGCAGCGGCGACAGCCGCCACCCCAGCCGAAACAGCACCGACAACAACACCGCCGATTAAGATGACGGCGACAGCGCCGGCCGCCACAGCGATCGGATCTTCTTTGAGCCAATTTTTGAAAATATTCCAGTCGCCGCGGCCGATGGCCGAGAATAGCTCTTTTGCCCCATTGACCATGTTGCCGAGTAAGTTTTTTACGTTCAGTAGACCTCGCGACAGGATGCTGCCAATTTGACTGCCGATACCTTGAAACCAAGTACCAAGATTCAAACCGAGAGAGATTGCAAGACTAGAATTTTCGGCAGTTACGCCGGCCGGTGGGTTCATGGTTTTTTATGTCCTTTGTTGTTGAATGTTCTAGTGAATAGTAAAGGGTTTTATAGCTTCGGATTTCGCTTGGTTTTGGTGAGGCGCTTAAACTTTTTGGTTTTAGCTTGCGGTGCTTTAATTGATGTGGTAGAGCCAATGAAATCTGCCTCTACCTCGTCGAGATAATTCTCTAGATTGCCGACACCGACAGTTTTTAAAATATTAATTCGTTCCATAGCCATCTCGCGGCGAAGTTGGCGAACATCGTCTCTTACTATTCGAGTAAGAAAGACCTTAATATCTCCTTGAGTAACTGTTGAAGTTTTAGCCATTATTATTACTGGGTAGGTGTGCCTCGATACTTTCTAAAATTTCCTTGAGCGAACGACTTCTGGGGTGAATGTCAACGGTTTTTATCTTGTTTCTCTTGACTTGTAAAAAGGTGGGCAATAGGCTTTCTGTTGCCTCGTCAGTATTTAAGTCAATCTGTCGTTCGTTCCCTTCTCCGAAACCTTTCCCTATTTGAACTTGTACGTTATAGGGAGTATCGACTGTTTCTATTTTGGGGATTAACTCTACCCCCATACCATCTAAAATTGCATTTAATCTATAGATTGCATCGGCGAGGCCGACCATTGTCTGGGTTGCTGCGAAGCCGTTTCGGATATCCATATTAGTGCTGACATTTCCGTCATCTTTAACTTCTAGCAGTGCCTCTGCTACCGCAGAAGCCCACCCCGTCGCGTTTAAGTATTTAGCCTTAAACTCTTGATCGCCGGCTTTTGCCGCGTCCGCGTCTTTGATATTGACTCGTGGCTCAAATATCATCCCGTGCGCCATCATCCGCATGAGACACTGGGAGATTTCATAATAATTTTTAGCTTGAGTGACGCTTGCCGGGTCGCATCCGGGAGCCATAAAAGTATTGGAAACTGGAAATTTGTCCTTGAGCAAGCGGTCAACGGCAAAGGCTTCTTTGATATCTTCGAGCATATCCAAAATTTCTTCGCAACAATCTTTCATAGGGGGCTTGTTTCCTGTAGGTAAAAAAGGGCCGGCGGGTTTTGGCGTTCCGACGATAATATAATCAACGGGTTTATATGTAAAAGTGTAAGCATTTCCATACGTAAACACGCCTGGAAAGCTAAGATATTTTGCATTATTCCTATCGTTCGTCGCGATAAAATTCTTGATGTTGACACCTGTATCAAAAAAGCCTCCAAACTTACCATAGAAAGAAGTGTCATAACTCTGCACTGCCGCTATTTCGGCATTAGAACCAAATCGCGGATCGCCCCTGCCAAGGATAACTGTCGATTTATAAACATAAATATTTTTTGGTGTCCTATAGCTAGAAGTTTCTCGCTCTCCCCCGGTCGGACTCCAAGCTATTTGGCGCGTCACTTGCTCAAAGGGTAAATATTGCGCGCTAACTTCTTTTTCTTCTTTATTTGCTATAGTAACTCTTGATTCAGACAATCCGCTAATTTTTCCGAAGGTATTGTAAGAAGTCCGCCGAAGGGTACACGGAACCCACATAAGCTCCGCTGTTGCAGGAATCGCAACACCTACATTCGGATCGGGGTCAACTATTGGTTCCGGTGGCGGTTTTGGCGGCTCTGGCAGTTTGCAACCTGGATCGGGGTAGCTTCTTTGGGCAACAATTATCCCAGCAATTGATTTAACCTCGGTAACAATGCAGTCCTTCGCTTCCACATCTACCGCAAAGCCACCGATTCCGATGTGGATGGTGCCGCCCTCGCGACCCCAAGTAATTTCTTGCCCCAATAGCCCGACAGATATCGCGCCGCCGTAGTCGGTTGTCGCACCGACTGATGCAAAACCGAGGTCTATTTCGATTGAACCACCTTCTGTGTTGAGCGTGATTTTTCCCTCGCTCTTTTTGCCGATGGCGCGGGTGATTTCTATTTCCGGATTTTCTGTGTTGAAATTAATCTTACTCATTGGACGATTTTAGGGTTTTAGGTAAAAGTGAAATAAAATCTATCACTTTTAAACTTTGTGGAATCGGCAACCTGCAATAATGTCCTTAGAAGAAATTGAAAAATAATTCAAGCTGCGTCTTGTTCTTTTTGTACTAAAGTCTTTCATACACAACTAATATTTTTGCGTTGTACTTTGCCTAAAACCTGTCACTGTACGTACTCTATAACGGCAAAAAAAGGCTTAGACAAAATTTCTGCCGAGCTTGCGCTTTCATTCGTGACATTTACATAGGTTGTATCTGTGGCAATCATTGTTGAATAATTAATTTGTCTGCCATTCAGAGCTATTGTGTTGTTCGTGGCGTAAAAAACAACTCCGGTGATATTAATAATTTTGGTACTTGTTATGCCGTGTGCTACTGAAACTGTCCCCCCTTGTGTTGCGGCAGTAATTCCTGTTATCAATTTTTTTTTGATTGCTACGTTGTCACCTAGCGCAATAAATCCTGTAAAGCTAGGCGAGTTTAACGGTGCTTTGCCAGCAAGTGCAGTCGTAATGGTTGCTGCAAAGTTGGCATCGTTACCGAGCGCCGCTCCTATTTCGCCGATCGTGTCGAGCGTCGCTTGTGTGGCCCCACCCAGCAAAGAAGCGATCGCAGCGCTTACTTGCGCGGGAGTGGCAAAAGTTGACATCGGAACTTGCTCCACTACTCCCGTGCCTGATGTCCTACCAAGCAATGTGCTTGCTGACAAGTTGGTTAGCCGACCATCCAGTGCCAATTGGAGCGTCGCAAGCTCTAGCCGCAATTGCCCTACATCATCATTTTTTTTTGAGTCGCCGGCGATCGGGTTAACGTCAACAAACACGGAACCTTGCGCGGTAATTCTGTCGCCGGTTTGGGGAAGCGTCGCGTTTGTCGCGGTGTCTGCTATAAACTGAATCCCGATCGCACATCCGCGACCGGGTGCGAAGTCCTCCATCTGGTTAATGTAGGGCAGAAGTTTGAGAGTATTAACCTGGTTCCCGGAATTTTGGATGACTTCGGTATTCAGCCAGATCCAATTGTCCGACGGCGAGGTTTTCCCGTAGATGAGCATCTGGCATTTAGGATAGGCAGATTGCAGTTTCTGCATTTCCGTCACCCGGTCGCGCAATGTCGATGTCCGCTTGACATCGGCGGCCGGTGTCTGGGTGCCCAGCGAGGGCAAGTAATAAGTCAGTGCCAGACTGCGGACTAAAACCGCAACCCCGACATTTTCCCAAGTTAAGTGTTGAGTTTCCGCTGATGGCAGACCTAGCGATGAGACATAAGCAGCTAGCGCGGCTTTAGCCGGTGCGGCGAGCGCGTCCACGTCCAAAATTGTTTGGATGGTGCTGTTGTTCTTGATCGGCTCAACGAGCGAGTGAAAAGTATAATCAGCCATTTAAGTATTCTCGCTTAGCTTTCTCACAATAGATAAGTAGCGGCGTTAATCGAGATTCCCGTCGCGGTGGATTGTTTGGCATAGGGGACGGTGAACGAACCTGTCAGTAAATTTCGGTTGAAGTTTACGCTCGCTGTCACGTTCTGAACTTTCTGGGGATTTTTACTAAAGTCGTTTTGCAAGGTCATCAATCGGCCGACGACTTGCATGAAGTAATCAATAGCCAAAGGTGCTGTAAATGTTCCCCCTGTTCTAGGGGTAAACGTACCCGATGGAAAACCTCCCGCGTCCGGGTCGCCAACTAAATTTAAGTTAACGGGGTCATTGAGTTTTACCGGGACGCTAAAATTTCCCGAAAAAATTAGCGTATCCGAGTCATAGGCTCCAGAGAAGAAATTAGTAGTGTTTACCCCTGCCGATTCTAAGGTTTGGAAGTATTCAATTAATTGAATAAACAGTCCCTCAATTGTGGTTGCTCCAAATGTTGCCCCCGTTCCAGGAGTGATGTTTGCCATGTATTAATTTAGTCATTTCTAATAAAGGTACCCCTTAAATAATACTTCATTCTGTTGCTGTGGCAAGACTTACAGAACCTTAAGGTTATACAAGTCCATCCGCTAAATTATTTTAACTAAAACCCTTGCCACGCAAGGGATTGACGCGCTAAAATTCAAAGACACTTCTAAAGATAGAAATCTATGACAGAGCTAGCCGCCAGCAATCTCGTTTCAACAACAGTTGAAGACGCAGTCCTTGAAATTTTAGGAATGATTGCAGACTTGCAATCGAACACCGCAACCAATCCGCAGAACAGAACGATGATTACATCGTTCACCCAAAACGAGTTAACGGGAACCATTTCGGTTACGCTGACAATCCCTTCTACTGTTACTCACACCGCAGAAGTACGGGTCGCAAACGCTACAGAATTATTCTCCTAATTCTTTGCTTGAGTTGCTGCCCTCGCAGCAATAAATATTGTTATTAATTGTCAGATCGAGACTGACTAACAAATCAAAACTACAATGGTTTGAAAAATGGCAACAGCACCACAAACAGCAGAGCAATCTAAAAAAGAATTAGACGAAGTAGCGGGAAAAAAAGGCACGCAGCGGGTATTGGTGCAAGCATATCTCGAACCAACTACTTACATCAATTTTTACGTCCGAGAAGATTTCTATAATTATTACGGCGTGAAAGTAGTAGTCGCGTCTACAGCAACCAAAGCTGAACCGAAAAGACCGGTCAAGACAGGTTCAAAGGTTACCAACAAAGGTAATGGAGTTTCTTATTCCAACAAAGGACAGAAATTGCCAGACAAGAAAATTAAAGTCCCCACAACTGGCGGGGATGCGCCGCTGGTTAATTCCAAGGGAACCAAGCGTAAAAAATGGATGACATTCCGAGTTCCGACTTATATGTCATCCGCTGCCGTTGCCTTGTGGATTAATACGGCTTTTGATGCGAACCGAAAACCAACTTATTTTATGTTGGAAAGCGGAACACGGGTGAACATCGACTCGACTCTTGTGGAGCCGTCCAAACTCAAACCCCTCGCTTCCTTTAAGAGTGGTGAATGATTACTCCGACTTTCTCGGGGCAATTTTATCGAGATGTCAGTTGGGAAGTCGAGCCGATTCGCTTCCCAATAGATTTATATTTACCCGTTGTTTTGGTGCTCATTTCTTCGCCAACTGCCAAGGCATCTTGGCGAGTTGCCGGGGAATTGGTGCAGACTTTCGGGTTGCTTGGGGAATTGGATATTGAAGGTGGATCTATTATTTTGCCGCTCAACGCTTGGAAACTGATAAACTTTCCCGAAGTTGAGGGTCAGGAGTATTACTCTTTAAAATTTTATCCCAAGCCTTGGGTCGGCTTTATTGACGTTCAAATAAAACAGTCATTATAAATGCAAACTCTTACATTGATCTCAACTTGCTTGAGCCTGTTTGCCGCCGTGTTGGCTATTTGGGTTGCTAACAATTCGGGAATTAGGCGGTTGGTATTAATCCAAAAAAGGCTAGATGCTTCGATGGGACTAATCGTGACTCTACAATCGCGGGTTAATGATTTAGAGAAGTTTGCCTCGGTTAATCATGGCTATCATATCCGAGACGGAAAATCTCAGATAGAGAAATTCTTTAAGGACAGTTACGGAGAGAGCGATACGGGTTTTTAAGAGATTCTGATCGTGAGCGACGTATGGAGTTATCGGGTTGTTGTTTTCGCGCTTTGTTTGATATCAAGTTCTGTAACTATTGGGGGCATCTCGCTAGCATCTCAGGACAAGAAGATGCCGCAAGAATTAACAGCCCTGGCGAGCGGGTGTATCGGCGCGTTGATTGGTTTGCTCGCTCCATCACCTAGGAGGAATTTAGAATGAAAATTCTAAGTGTTCGTCATTTTTCACAATTAGACAATGTATACCATCCCGAAGGAACCTGCAATCTCACTTCGGCGGCTATGTGTTTGGATTATCACGGCATCCGATCGCAAAATCCAGCGCGCCAACTAGAGGACGAGTTGTGGGAGTACGTTTTTGACCACAAGCTCAGCCGCCATTCCGCCCAAGACATAGCAAAAGTTATCCGAGCTTACGGCTGCCAAGATGACTTCACCTGGAACGGATCGATCGAGGGAATCAAGCGGTCGATCGACCGCGACAACCCGTGCATCCTGCACGGGATGTTCACGCGGTCGGGTCACATCGTTGTGGCGCGGGGCTACAACGATATAGGGCTAATGGTCAACGATCCCTACGGCGAGTATTTCAGCACCGGATACGACACGAGCGCCAGCGGCGAAAACCTGCTCTACAGCTACGAGCTGATCGAGAGGACTTGCGCCTTTGACGGTCAGTTCTGGGTGCATTCTATTACCAAGTGATGCGACCGCTCCAACTGCGGATGCGATCGCAAATATCGACTGCTGGAACTCCAGCAGCGGAAAGTTCCATCACTTCGGCCGCTCTCTGCTGGGCCAATACCGAGTCGGTGTTTCCGCCGGGAATGTGAACGTGTTTGATTTTGCTTCTCTGTCGGTAGGAGAATCTGAAGTATTCACCGCCCCGCGCGGTGCCCTTGGCTCGGTACCGGGAGACAGACTTTGTTACAGAATCATTTAGGGGAATTGATTCTGTAACAGGTTCCGGTGTTACAGAATCATCTGGGGGAATTGATTCTGTAACAGGTTCCGGCATCAGGGCGAAGTCGCCGGGGTGAAGGTAAGCCCATTCCTCTGTCCGATCGCTCCAAAATCGGATGCTACCGTCAGGATGAACGGAATCAACTAGGACGACTTCCCCTTTTTCCCAGTCAGGGGCACTGCTAGTCTTGCGCCGCAGCTTCACCCAATCGCCCGGCCGAACAGTTCCGCCGCCAGAGGGCGCATTGAACAAACTTAACTGCTGCTGCATCAAACCGCTCTCCTTTCTCGCTTGCCTCGCTACACATAAATCTGCCTCTCATAGAGAAAGCATTCATGTGTAGCGATTATTTACAGAAGCGCGTCAGTTTTGCCGATCGCGCATCCGCCTCAAAACTTGATAATCTTCGGGTAAATCCTCTACCCTCTCAATACCCAGTTCGGCGGCAATTGCCTTTAATTCGATCAGGCTGTAATCGCAGGGAACTTCCGCTACATCAAGGTGCATTGATTTCGCTAAGGTTCTCAGCGAAACTCCCAATTTGCCAGCAACCAAAGCAGCGTTGTCAAGTCGGGGTATTTTACGGCCAGCAGCCCAAGTGTTAATCGTCACCTCGGCAATACTGGTATCCCGGCTTAACTGGCGTTGAGTTGTGCCCGCCGCTTCAATCAAGTTTTTCAAGGTCTCTTTTTTCTCGTTACCTGTGTCTGGATTCATTTTACTATAGAATCTATACTTTAGTATTGACATATTAGAGTGTCTGTACTAAAGTATGGATGGCTAGATACAACAAAGAGATTCGGCTCGGCCGCGCGAACTTGGTTTAGCTAAATCTCTGCGTTAAATCTCCCATAGATTGCATTGCATACTCCAACAATGCGGGGCGAGCCCCTCGCCCCTTCTTTTAAATCATGCACATTTACACACGCGAACTGCTAGACAAGCACCTGCTGCCGGAGCTCAAAGAGATAGCTAAGGAGCTCGGCATCGTACCCGCTGGCAACAAAGCTTATAGAGAAACTTGGATTGCGGCACTTGTGGACCAGCCTTTTCCGCTGTTTCAGTAGATCGCCCCCGAAGCCGAACCAGACGGTAATGCCGCGCGCCAAAGCGAGAAGCCGAACACTTGGGCGCAGCGGGCGTTTAGGGCGTACCATGCTGCGGCCGTCCAACAGTACGAATCCGAGTTCGGCGCGCCGTTTGAAGATACGAACCTGCACGCAGAACTTGGTGAAAAAGGACTAGCCGCAGTGTTCGTACCTGCGGAAAATTTCCTCGATGCCGATCTAACCCAGGAGCCGACAGAGAATTCCCCCGGTGTCGATCTAGCCCAGGAGCCGACAGAAAATTCCCCTGGTGTCGATCCAGTCCAGGGCGCGATCGGGAATCCCGACCTGGCAGATGCGCTTGCAGAAATTGCCCGACTGCGAATGCGGAATCAGGAATTGCTGGAACAAGTGCGATCGCAGTCTCAGACAATTCGACACGCCAAAGACATCTCGCCGGTTGAGAAGCCGAGTTTTAAGCGAGTTCTCGCGCTGGCCGAAGCGGCTCTTCTCAACCTCTCCAAGGGCGAGAGAGGTGCTTGGTTTTTGAGCATGGGGCATCTCAAGCGCAAATTCGGGAAGCTGCGTCACATCTGGGACTTGTTGACAGCCGAGAACTGGTACCTGTCGGATTTGTTTCCGCCATCTCCACCTGTGGTATCAGAACCGCTATTCCCCCTGAACCACAGCAAATATGGCGCTGTTCCGTTTTGCGATGACGACTGGATCGACAGTTACGCGCTCGGCTTCGCCGGTGCGGAGTCGAGCGGCCGGTCTCCTCCAGAGGTGATGCGATGTAGAATTTTGCCCGTATCTCACATTCCCATCACTTTGCTTCCAATGAGATCGCCCGATCGGGCGATCGCTTCCTACCACCAAAAACAACAATGGAACCGCCAAATACTTTTACCTATCGGCATTCGGAAATGCCGCCGATAACTGACGAAATGAAATCGGAAATCGCAGAAATTGATTTTAATGCAGCGAATCTGATCCTGAAATTTCAGGGCAACTACCGCGCGCTTTCCGAACTCGCAGAAACTCTCGCCGACAGCTTGGACAGTTGCGAAATGAACTTGCAGTGCATTCAAATTGTTTCCGACGGTGACAGTGAGGGCCCTGCGCGGGCGATCGGCTTAACGGACTTGCCTGTAACCCAAAAGCGAATAATAGTTTCTACCGCCCTCGCCTCCACAGTAGCGATCAAAATACTGAGCAGCCTACTCGAACGCGATTTCGATCGAGTTGCAACTGAGGTTCGATTAGTAGGTGAGTCCGAGTACGGACACCTCGACGCAGAATCAATAGACGAAATTCTCGAACAGCTAACCGAACAGGTGAATGAGTCTCCTGATAAAAAGAGTTTTGAGGTCGAACTCTAAAATCTAATATCAAAAGCGATTGATGGTTCAATTCAATCGCTTCTTCAAGAATTCGCTTCTTCGAGAATTCGCCCTATCAAAAACTACTTCTCACCCTTAATAGTACCATGAATTCAAACGCAAAAAATAGAAACAAAATGGTCAGAAACCTCGTCGCAGACTGCGAGAGAATGTTCGGCGAGGCTTTCGATCGAGACAAACTGAAAGAGACCCTTCTTACTGTTGAACAGGCAAGAGCAAAGGGCTATCTCGGTGTTCACAAAGTTCGCGATCGCTGCTTATAGGAAGTAATGTTAAAGGTAATAGGAATTGACGTGTCCGCGCAGCGCGTGGATATTGTTTTGCTTGAAAAATTTCCGACAATCGCACTCAGAGATTTTTATCTATCCCCTGAGTTTGAGCAAGTTCACTCGGTGTACGAAGTGACGGAACTTGAACTGCTACTCGAAAAAGTGGGAGACTCGCCCGCCGTGGCGATATTGGAAGGCACCGGCACTTACTCTTATTACTGGCGCAAGCATCTCAAGAAAAACGGGATTCTTGTACTCACGGCGAACCAGGGTATGGTTAAATCGACTCGCCGCAGCTTGGGAGGAACTGATAATAAAGACGATCCGTTTGACGCTCTCGTGATGTGCGAGCTGTACCGCCGCCACTACCTCGAAATTTACGATCGGCGCTTCTGGGTAAGGGAACTCGATCCGAAAATTGAACAGATGCGGCGCGCGCTGCTAGACCTCAAAACCACGACGCGCAAGCAAACCAGCTTTATTAACTCAATCAAAGGCCGCCTTGCCTGGGAATATCCAGCGCGCGCGACAGTCAAATCGGAGCGGCCGAACGGTTCGCTCGAAAAGGGAAAACCGCCGGCATTTTGGGCGTGGCTTGCCGATCGTGGGGATTTTTTGAACAAGAGCATCCTCTCGCGATTCAACAATCACTACCAGAAGGAGCAAGGGTGCGATCGGGCAAACATCTCCGAAATGACGCGCCAATTTGCATCGGCGCTTTGTGACCTTCACGACACCGAGGCACAAATTGAACTCAGACTAATCAACCTACTTTGTGAACCTGACTTCGATCAATACCATCGGGCGTTCGATCGGTTTGCCTTCGGCTACCGCGAGCGCGGATGGATTCTTTCTAGAATCTTCCCCTTTGAAGATTTTTTGTGCTTGCCCAAGAAGCGAGCGCTCCGAAGATTCCGGCAAGCTTGCGGTCTTGGCAAGGTTGAGAAATCTAGCGGCCAAATCAAAGCCGGTCGCGGCGGGGGAAACTGGACGGGATGCGCCAACACGCGATCGACTCTTTGGACTTACATCAACTGTCGCATTGAGCCGCAGAACGCCAAAGGACGGAGTTACACCCCTGTCCAATTGGAACTGCGAGAATACTTCGTCGGTCGCGCCTTCGAGGCAGATGGAACCAAAAAACGCGGCGGTCGGCTAGCAGACGCTCGAAATGCCAGTTGCCGAAAGTTGGCGGATCTAGTCTTCCGGGAACTTTACAATGAAATGAAGTAGTTTATAAGCAAGCGGTCAACGGCGATCGCTTTTTACTAAATCAAACTTTCAAAGTGTGCGGAGGATTTGTATTATGAAAGATGGACCAGAAGTAAGCCGCATCTCCACAGCAGTCATTGCCGGTGTTTGCGGGTTCGCTTTAGCAGCGGGAGGGGGTATTGCCTTGTGGACGGCGAACCGTTCGCCAAACTCCGCAGAGACGCACTCCTCCGCTCCGACTACCGCTCCGGCGCTGTCCCCAACTCCTGCAGAATCCCCTGCTGTAATTATTCCCGTACCTCCTCCCAATCCTGTTGGGGTGCCGCAGGCTCAGACTCCACAGACTCTGCCACAGCAGGCTCTGGTTTCCAAGTCGCCACAGCCAAAGCCTTTGCCGGAGGCTGGTGCTCCAACAGTCCAAGTTTACTGGGTTAAAGGGGCCGGCGGCAAATTTGAAGCAGTTCCTACGAAAGTAGCTGTCAAACCTGCTGACGAGCCTGATACAGCTTTAGAAGCTGCTTTTAACAGTTTGTTGGCTGGGCCCAAGGATGCAACTGTTTATAGCGAAATTCCCCAGGGGACAAAACTCCGCAGTTTGAGTGTCAAGAATGACGGAGTTTATGTCGATTTGTCGGCCGAATTTACTTCGGGCGGAGGCAGCACTTCGATGACTGGCCGGTTAGGGCAAGTTATCTATACGGCTACGAGTTTAAAACCGAATGCTAAGGTTTGGATTTCGGTGGATGGCAAGCCTTTAGAACTTTTGGGTGGCGAAGGTTTGGAGGTTGCTCAGCCGAGTACCCGCCAAAGTTTTGACAAAAATTTTCCTCTTTAAAAATTAGGAGTCATTAGTTATTAGTCATTAGTGCTGTCCCCGCTTGCGAAGATCATCGATCGGAATGAAAAAAGTAGGGATTGATAACTGATAACTGATAACTGATGATATTTTTATATTTTACAAAAAATAATATTTTCTGAGTGCAGTGCGATCGTGCAGCTAAGTGTCCCGCTCGTTTGTCAGGTATAATTCCGCAGTTACCGGATTTGATATAACTGATGGCTGGGGACTAATGACGTTTGCTATTCGGGGGCGATCGCACTTGTGACTAATGACGTTAACTGGTCGCTTTCCCAGAGCCTGGAAACCCATGTAAGCGAGGCAGAGCCTCCGCTGTTAAAATCGGCAGAGCCGAACCATCTGCCATGCTCTCGAAGAGCATGGTAAGGAATAGTCCTGCAAATCCTGCAAGGATTGCTGTAATGACTAACAACTAAGGACTAAGGACTAACAACTAACAACTAACAACTAAAAACTAATTTTTAGTATTTGATGTCAGGCTAAATGCTCTAAAGTGCAGGGCTTGCTCTTCGATCCTGGTAGCAAGGCGATCGCACACCATATTGCACAGCTCAAAAATTAACTCGTCCTGCACCTTATAATAAGCTGAAGTCCCTTCGCTCCGGCGAGTGAGGATACCAGCTTGCACCATAAGTTTGAGGTGCTTAGAAACATTGGCTTGACTCGTTTGAGTAGCTTCCACCAACTCTTGCACGCATTTTTCGCCGTCGCGAAGCAAGTTCAAAATTCGTAAACGCATTGGTTCGCTCAGGATGCTGAAATACTCAGCAACTTGTTGCACAACCTCTTGCGGGACAGGCTGGGATGACTTCATCAAACTCACCGGAGAGAAGCGATTTGGAAATATTAGGATTTATTCCATAACAATAAAGTAATCTTTCAATCCGGATTAATTCGCATCAAAACTTGACCGTATTCGACAGGTTCCGCATTTTGAACTAAAATTTCCATCACTTGACCGGACACTTCATCAGCATCAATTTCGTTCATCAGCTTCATCGCTTCGATAATACAAACTGTCTGGCTGACTTTGATCCGATCGCCCACATTAACAAAAGGTGGCTCATCGGGGCCAGCAGCGCGATAAAAGGTTCCTACCATCGGCGAGATAATTGGCACCCATTTGGTATCGACAGGAGCAGAAACGGCAGCAGAAACGGCAGCAGCAGGAGCCTGAGCCTGAGCCGCTCCTGAATTTTCGCCAACAGCATCCGGTGATGCCACAGTGGAGCTACTAGCAGCACCCAAGGCGATCGGAGCGATTGTCGCAGCAGCAGGGAGCGCTGCAGCGGTGCTTGGTTCGCTGGCTAGAATGCCTTTGCGTACTGTCAGTTCAAGCTCCCCACTTTTTAACGTCAGTTCCGAAATGCCTGTTTTGTCTAAAACAGTTAGCAATTCGCAAAGCTGGTTTAAGTCTAATTCCACAGCAAATTAAATGGTAATTGAGAATTGATAATTGAAAATTAGGAATTCGGTGCAGCCAGGAAACTCACCGAGTTTGGAGACAAAAGGGATAGTTTTTAAGCTTTGAGCGACAAGTGTGGAATTTTTAGCTATTTAACTTAAAACTCTAAAACCCAAACTCAAAACTCCCTTTTCCTCCGTCGTTTCTACTCTCGACCGAGGTACTTGTCTTCACGAGTATCAATCCGAATCCGCTCTCCAATCGAAATAAATAGAGGCACCATAATCTGAGCGCCGGTGGAGAGGATGGCGGGTTTGCTGCCACCGGTGGCAGTATCTCCTTTGACTCCGGGATCGGTTTGCGTCACTTCCAAGACGACAGAGTTGGGCAGATCCACTTCCATGATTTGGTCATTCCAGCGAAGGATGCTGACTTCCATTCCTTCAGTGAGATATTTGACACGATCGCCTATTTCCTTAGCACTGAGGCGACTTTCCTCGTAAGTTTCCATATCCATAAAGACAAACTGGTCGCCTTCTTTATAGGTATGCTGCATCGAGCTCTTTTCGAGATTGGCTTGAGGCATAGTCTCCCCAGCCCGGAAAGTTTGTTCTACTACGCTTCCTGTTTGGACGTTTTTTAATTTTGTCCGCACAAAAGCTGAGCCTTTTCCTGGCTTAACGTGGAGGAATTCGATAACCCGCCACACGCCGTTATTCCATTCAATTGAAACACCTGTTCGGAAGTCGTTACTGGAAATCATATAAAAAATTTTTGCGGGCAATCCCGTCGCCGGAGGGCACGGGGGAACTACAGTCAGTCGATTTTAGATTTGCCATTTTTCGATTTGAGATTTACTGGTGGCTGAGTGAGTCACCAAAGCAGGAACCTCGGTCTAAAATGTTCGATCTCTCCACGACAGGAGTCTGGGGATTGTATCAGTTTTTGAGCAGTGTCAGCTTAAAGCCGCAGTCTAGCCGACGGCATCAAAAAGCAATTGGCATTTTATTTTACCGTTGAAAGGGAGCAACTTCTGTACCGAAAGCTAAAAAGCTCTCTCAGGAACGAAGTTTGGGAACGGATGTAACGGTTAGAAGGCGGGCAGCGCTGTGGGAAGATAAAAGAGGCAATAAAAGTTAAAGTTATGTTGCATTTGCAGAATTTCTCGATCGATAGGTGCAAGCGCTTGGTCAAAACCGTCGCTTTAGCACTCCTGCTGTTCTCACTCTCCCTGAGTTTCAGTGAAGTATCCCATGCCAAACGCCCCAGCAGTATGCCTGCGGGGAATGCGATTACCGACGGCCGGGCGCTGCTGCGCTTAGCTTTACCGATTGACAATCAGACTGTGCGAGAATTGCAAATCAGTCTCGAAGATATTGGCAACCACATACGTTCTAAGCGTTGGGGACCCATTAGCAGCGATGTCAGCAAGGCTTCAAGGATTCTCAACCTGCGGGAGTCAGATATTTTAGCGAGTATTCCCGAAGCGCAAAAGCCGGAAGCTGAGGCGCTAGTCGTGCGAGTCAAGGAGGGAGTTGCCCAACTGGAAAAGGCTGTTGAGGCTAAAGACAGGGAAAAAGTGATTGATTTGAAAGCCACAATCCTCGGTTCGGTAGGCGAAATCCAAGAGTTGATGGTGACAGAGTTTCCGTTTGAAGTACCGGCAAAGTATGCTAATCTGCCTCAACTGAAAGGGCGCGCTACTGTGGCTGTGGAAACTCAAAAGGGAAAAATGACTCTTGTGGTTGACGGTTACAGCGCGCCGGTGACTGCTGGTAATTTTGTGGATTTGGTCGATCGAGGTTTTTATGACGGTTTATCGTTTATTCGATCGGAAGAATCCTATGTTTTGCAAACGGGAGACCCCGAAGGCAAGGAAGTGGGTTTTATTGACCCAGCTACTGGCAAATATCGGAATATTCCGCTAGAAGTGCTCGTTAGGGACGAAAAAGAACCTGTTTACGGGATTACTCTAGAAGATGCGGGGCGCTATCGCGACGAACCTGTTTTGCCTTTTTCGGCTTTCGGTACTGTGGCGATGGCTAGGGAAGAAGCCGATCCCGACAGCGGTTCTTCTCAATTTTTCTTTTTCTTGTTTGAACCTGAACTTACGCCCGCTGGTTTGAATCTGTTGGACGGTAGATATGCTGTTTTTGGTTACGTGACTGAAGGAAAAGAGGTTTTGGAGCAACTGAAGCAGGGAGACAAGATTGTATCTGCTAAGGTGATTAAAGGTAAGGAAAATTTAGTTCAACCTCAAGTTTGATCGGCACGCAAACAAAGACGGCGATTTAAATCGCTAGCAACACGATCGCACAAACAAAGCCCGCTTCTGCGGGCTGCAAGAATCCATTAAAACGGTGATTTAAATCACTTCTACAAAAACAAAGCCGGCCTCTGCAGGCTGCAAAAATTTATTAGATAAGTAGAAGTTGAATTAACATCATTATTTCATTTAGTTTTATTCAGTGTTATTCAAACTCGCAATGCAATCGATTTTATGGCAATTTTAGAATTTTTATTGGTAATTGGTTTGGGCGGATTCGCAGGCTTGTTGATTGTCAATAATCTGAATGAAAGCAAGCAAAAGCGACAGTTGGATGAGGCTTTTTATCAGTTGTTGGAAAATCAAAACAGTCAGATGTCGCTGATTCAGTTGGCCGCCAGCGCTAGGGTGGAGGCTGAAGTTGCTCAGGAGTATTTAAACCGACAAGTGAAGATTTTTTCTGCGATTTTAGAGGTGGATGATGAAGGAGATACTTTTTATCGATTTCCTAGGTTGCGCTTGCCGCCGAGTTCGGGTAAGGAATGGTAATTGGGAAGTTATTGGTTATTGGTTATTGGTTATTGGTTATTGGTTGTTGGTTATTAGTTATTGGTTATTGGTTATTGGTTATTGGTTATTGGTTATTAGGAAGAAGGCAGGAGAAAGAAGGCATGAAAATTAAGGACATCGGAGAACAGGGACTTTTAACAATTTTGCAGAGATTTTGCCCTGCGGAAATTGTGGGAGATGATGCAGCAGTCATTGCCGTTCCAGCCGATCGCTCTTTAGTTATTACTACTGATATGTTGGTAGATGGAGTGCATTTTAGCGATCGCACCACAGGCCCTTATTATGCAGGCTGGCGCGCCGCAGCGGCAAATTTGTCGGATCTCGCGGCAATGGGAGCAACGCCTCTGGCGGTGACGGTAGCCCTGGCTGTGGCTGCGGATACGGCTGTGGATTGGGTGGAAGAGTTTTATCGGGGGATGACGGCTTGTTTGGAAGTTTATCATACGCCGATCGTCGGTGGGGATGTGGTGCGATCGCCCGTGGTGACAGTTGCGATTACTGCTTTTGGACAAGTTGAGTGCGATCGTACCATCTGTCGGTCTAATGCGCGATCGAATTGGGCGATTGTGGCGACTGGCGTGCACGGAGCCTCCCGCGCGGGATTAGAATTGTTGCTGAATCCAGAATTTGGGCTCAATCTGGAAAAGGGCGATCGAACTTCTCTAATTCTCGCTCATCAGCGACCTACACCGAGACTGGATGTTTTGCCGATTGTTTGGGAAATTTTAGAT
>NZ_CAWPRX010000035.1:0-21791 GCF_963890365.1 Tychonema sp. LEGE 07196
CAGATGCGTATAAGAGACAGGCCCCATGCCCTATGCCCTATGCCCGATGCTTTTAGGCCCTATTAAATGGATTTACTTAGCAGCCCCTTGATGGACGGTTTTGACCCATTTTAGCCGCTTGGGACGCACCGCAATCCGAGCCGTCACACTCCCCACCAGCAGCCAGTGCAACATATACACAGTACCCCGTAGCGTTTGCAGCAAGGTGACAAAAACTCTTTTCACCTCAAATTTCGTCTCTTTGCGAGTGCGGCGCAAACCGACAAACATTCCCACCAGCGACAAGGTAAGGGTCATAAAAGTTATGGGACTGGCTAGAGGCATCCGGCGCAGCGCAATTGACATCAAAAAGTCGGGTAGCGCTACTGTGGGCAAGAAATATTGGGATACCCAAAATCCAAATAAATCCCAAGTTTTCCCGATTCCCATGCGGTTTTGCAAAATGAGCTGCCAGTAGTCAAGATAGCGCTGATAGCCTCCTTCTGCCCAGCGATTGCGCTGGTGCCACAGAGCCCTAGCGTTGGTGACTCCTTCTTCTAACACGGCTGGGAAAGGCAAAAATTCAATGTCCCACTGGTCTAGGTGCAGCCTTACGGTCAAATCTAGATCGTCGGTAATCGTTTCCTCGTTCCAGCCGCCGCAGCTTTCTAAGGCGGTGCGGCGCATGAATTGGCCGTTACCGCGCAATTCTCCAATGCCGCCGATCGCAGTCCGTTGCTGCTGGAAAAAACTGTCGAGAGCCATTTCTGCTTCTTGGCCGCGAGTCCACACATTCACCGCAGCATTGGCGATGGCTTTTCTGACTTGCACCGCCCCTACTTGTTCTCGATCGAAAACCGGCAGCACCCGGCGCAGCAAATCCGGCGTTACCGTCGCGTCGGCATCAAATATTCCCACAAATTCGCCGCGAGTCAGCGGCAAGACTTGATTTAGGGCTCCCGACTTGCCGCCGCTGGCATTGGCTCCTCTGCGAAATACTTTAAGTTGCGGGTATTTTTTGGTTAGCTGTTCCAATACCAGCGGTGTACCGTCGCTGCTGCGATCGTCGATCGCCCAAAGTTCGTAACGGTCGATCGGATAATCTAAATTGCAGATTGATTCTACCAATCGGGCAATCACCGCTTCCTCATTTTTCGCCGCCACCAGCAGCGAGACATAAGGCCAATCTTCTCGACTTTCATCTGAAAGAGGAGGGAGTGCGGGTTTGGGCCCGGCAAACAAAACTCGCAGCGCTTGCATCCACAGCAGCCCCGTCAACCCCCACACTACCCACGCACCCCAGGAAATCAAGTGCAGGGCGATCGTCCCTCCCCAAACCGCAGTCAGCACTACCGCAGCTTTTGCTCGCCTTCCCCGGTAAAGATTTTGAGGAAAAGACGGAGAACCAGGCACAGACACCGCCACGGGGCTCTCTGATGAAGTTTCCGCGTCAAACACCCTGTCCCCCATGTCTGGTATGGCAAATATTTTGCTTGCCTTCGAGTTCGAGGTCAAACTATTGAGCTCTTCTCTAGCTAAATCAGGGATTTCCAAGTTAAGCTCGGTGCGAGCGTCGTTTTCTGGCCAAGAACTCTCCTGCATAGGTTACTTGATTAAACAACCAATAGTTTTTGATTTTATAGATAAGTATTTACTGTATCAGTTTCTGGGCTTTTGTCGAAAGCAGACGCTGGCACGCTTGCAGGAAAACCCGCTGCTGGTTTGACCGACCCAAAAACGGATACTGTCGTGCCACGTACAGGAGTTTTTCGCTGTCCCAAATTTTCAACCCCTGTTCGAGCCTGCTGATTAAGGGCGCTGCAAGTAAATCTAAAATCTAAAATTGACTGGCTTTTGCTTGCGCTTAGCCTAGAATATCTGCTAGTTTTTGCAGAGCAGCTCAACTAATCTGCTAGTAGTAATTATCAGGATGTGGAAATATGTCTCTTCCTCAACTGAAGCCAGCCGACGACAAAGAAGTGAAAGTGTACGCTCCTTTCTGTCAGGAGCCCCGGCGCAAGTTTTTGCCGCACGCTATCGGTCTCTACAAGCTCAAAAGCTTGGAGGGGGCCCGAAAAGTTGACGGCGGCGAGGACGTGCCGTTTGTCGCTAGTTGGAATATTTCGTCGCTGCCGATCGATTTGACCCGCTGTCGGGTGTTGTTTGACGGCAATGCTGAACTCAGCTACGAAGTAACGATGCAAAGCTCTGAATTTGTCACTTGTTTAATTGAGGTACTTTTGACTTTTCAGCGGACTCGTACTAACGTCGATTTTTCTAAAACGTTTTACCGCAAGCTGATGCGAATGGATGATTAACTTTCCCCGCGCCGGCACTCCCGAAAGCCTGCAATTGAATGGCGCTATAACTGGCGCACCGATCGTGTAATGCTACCACTGACGGCGACATTACACGATCGGTGCGCCAGTTCTATTATTGATGCTCAATAGAACTGATATCGTTTCCGGTTGCATCGGAATAATAAAATAGAGTCAACAGTCAGTAGGGGCGGTGGATGGTGCGGGCGGGCCCTCTTAACTTAACAGTCAACAGTCAACAGTCAACAGTCAGCAGTCAGCAGTCAGCAGTCAACAGTCAACAGTCAACAGTCATGTATGAGTGCAACCGGAATTGATATGAGTTCTTGCATTGTTCTCCATCACCTCTTTTGTAGTGCTAGGGGGTGCGATCGCGATCGTCCGATTTCCTTTGACTTTTGCCCGTCGCTTGCTGAGAATCTAACGCAGTAGCCTCAGCCAAAGAAACTCAACCTACAGCCCAAAAAGTCCGATCGCTCACTTGTCGCCCGCATTTTGGCTACCGAAATACCAGCCCGCCCACCAGCAAATTGATGTATTTTTGATTTGATTGCGGTCAGTAATAATGTCTAATTTCCGCAACAAATCTGGCAATCTTTAGTTTTTACAAAAACGGTTCTCCAGAAAATTATCGGCAATAAATATGTCTCTCCTTATATTATTTAAAACAACTACAATTAATTTAATTGAAGGTTAGTAATTCATTTTAAATGATCGGCATTTTAGGGTTGTTAATTGACTTAAAAAGCCCCAAAAAGGCTGAAAACAATACAGATTTTAGCCGTGAATTAGGGCGAAACGTTGCTGTAATGTTAATCGAAAAAAATCCGGGGGCAAACAGGTAAGAAAGCTATCGATCGCCCTTGACGCAACTCTGTTGAGAACGGCTCTCTGAAAAAACTGGTTTGAAAAACTCAGGATGTCAAAGAATGCGGACAAAAGGGTTGCGAACGCATGAATAACAAATTTAATTAAAAAAAATAATCTGACCAAAAGTGACCAAATCGAGTATAATCGAATTGCGAAATTCCGTCGCAGTGGAAAAATACTGTTGAAAAAATTAAATTTATTAAAATAGACAGGTGCAAATTGAGGAGAGAAGGCGTACCCAAATTGACTAAATATTTACTGATCGGTTCGACAAAAGCTTACAGCGGTAAGTCCGCGATCGCCCTAGGGATGGCACTCGCACTCCCGGCAAAAGGACTCTCCGTCGCCTACGGCAAGCCTCTGGGAACCTGTTTCAGCTCGGAGGGAGCTGGAACCGAGGAGGAAGACGTGCGGTTCGCGGTGGAGACGCTGAAACTCTCAGAAAGTCAGATGCCCTCAACACTGCTGTCTTTGGACGAGGAGACGGTTCACAAGCGTTTGCGGGGAGAAGACAAGACTGACTACCGGCTCTCTCTGGCGCAATATTTGCAAGGCCCCAAGGCAGACTTGGTACTGTTAGAAGGCCCGGCTAATTTGGAGGAAGGCAGTCTGTTTGACTTGTCTTTGCCTCAAGTAGCTGAGGCGGTTGATGCCTCTGTGCTGTTGGTGACGCGCCCGATCGATCTTTATATAGACGATTTGCTGTCGGCTAAACGGCGTTTAGGTTCGCGCTTGGCTGGCGTTGTCCTCAACGACGTGCCCTCGGACAAACTCGAATCGATCGCGACGACAGTGCGGCCTTTCTTGGAGGCTGCGGGTATTCCAGTTTTGGGAATGCTGCCGAGAAGCGCTTTGCTGCGGAGTGTCAGCGTCAAAGAATTGGTGCACCAATTGAAAGCCGAAGTGCTCTGCCGTCCAGACCGTTTGGATTTGATGGTGGAAACCTTGACAATTGGCGCGATGAATGTTAGCTCGGCGATGAAGTATTTCCGCAAAGCGAGAAATATGGCGGTAGTCACCGGGGGCGATCGCACCGACATTCAACTCGCGGCCCTGGAAAGCTCAACTCAGTGCTTAATTCTCACAGGCCACTTGCCTCCTTCTCCCCTGGTAATCGGCAGAGCAGAAGAAATGGAAATTCCAGTTTTGTCTGTAGATTTGGATACCCTAACCACGGTAGAAATTATCGACAGCACCTTTGGCAGCGTGCGCCTGCACGAACGGATCAAGGTGGAATGCGTTACTCAGCTAATGGCAGAACACTTTGACTGGGACAGCACGATCGCATCCTTGGGTTTGGGAGCGAAAGTCCATTAAGCAGGCCGCCGGAGTGTAAGAAGGCAGAATTTTTTTTTGAATTAAAAAATAAAAATGGAAAATTCTTAAATTCTCAATTTTTCAGGAATTCTACCTTCAGCTACGGCTGCCCAATGCCTTATGGCTCCCTCAAATCTCGCCATCCCCCAGTCAAATCTTGTAAATGTGCAATTTTTAACTGGTTTTTGGCGGCAATTGCTGGGGAGTCTGCTAAAATCCACAACGTAGTTTTATTTAATTTAATAAATTCTTTGAGTCAATCAATTGAGCTACCCAGAGTTGATGATTTTTTACAAGAACTTGCGGCGATCCAGCAAACCAGCTCCAAGCGGATTGCTCTTTTGGGTTCTCGTCACGTTCCTATTACCCACCAGCAGCTAATTGAGATGCTGAGCTACGCCTTAGTTCTGGGAGGCAATCAGCTCATCACATCAGGCGCTACAGGCACTAATTCTGCCGCGATTCGGGGGGCAATGCAGGCAGATCCTAATCTGCTGACGGTGATTTTGCCACAAAGTATGAGCCGCCAGCCGCGGGAGTCCCGCGATCAGCTCGAACAAGTCATACATTTGGTAGAAAATCCCAAAAATGACAGTTTGTCTCTCCCGGAAGCTAGCGCTATGTGCAATCAGGAGATCATTTCTCGCTGTCAGCAACTGATCTGTTTTGCTTTTCACGAAAGCCACACTTTGCTGAAAACTTGCCAAGACGCGGAAGAACAGCGCAAGGTGGTTACTCTGTTCTATTTTGATTGAAATGCGAGGCGGATGATGCTGTTGGGATTGCCTGTGTCGGTTATTCTGCTTGATTGTATTGCTGCTGCAGCGGCGCTGGTTTATGCACCGTTTTTGGTGGTTGCCCTCGCCCGCTTGCAGCTAGGCTACGACCAAGCAGCGCCGCGCGCTATGTTTGAGAGGTTGCCGGATTACGCTCAGCGGGCAACTTGGGCCCACCAAAATTCGTTTGAGACGTTTATGCTGTTTTCGGCGGCGGCTTTGATGGCTTTTGTGACGGGGGTAGATTCGGAGGCGGCGGGTTTGGCTGCGATCGCTTTTACGATCGCCCGCTTGTTATTTTCCGTTTTCTATATTCTGAATGTGCCTCTGGGGCGATCGCTCATGTTTGCGATTAGTTCTTCCTGCACAGTTACTTTATTCTATTTCAGTTTGATGGCTGTTAATTAATAGTCAGCAGTCATTAGTCATTAGTCATTAGTCATTAGTCAGTAGTCAGTTGGCAGTTGCTAGTTGCTAGTTGACTGTTGGCAGTTGCTAGTTGCTAGTTGGCAGTTGCTAGTTGGCAGTAGTTAACAGTCAACACTCAACAGTCAACAGTCAACAGTCAACAGTCAACAGCTAACAATGCCCAAGGCCCAATGCCCAAGGCCCAATGCCCATTACCAAATATTAATTTATGGCTGCTAGTTATTCCTTTGATATTGTCAGCGATTTCGATCGGCAAGAAGTAGTTAACGCTGTTGACCAAACAGTGCGGGAAATTCAAAGCCGCTACGACTTGAAAGATACCAAAACCACCGTCGAATTGGGCGCAGAATCGATAGTTGTCAACACCGACAGCGAATTTACTCTCGATGCAATTCACACTGTTTTGCAAACAAAAGCTGCCAAGCGGAATTTATCTCTGAAAATTTTTGATTACGGCAAAATTGATCCGGCTAGCGGCAGCCGCGTCCGTCAAGAAATCAAACTAAAAAAAGGGATTGACCAGGAAATTGCCAAAAAAATCACTAAATTAATTCGAGATGAGTTTAAAAAGATTCAAGGCTCAATTCAAGGTGATGCAGTGCGCGTTTCTGCCAAGGATAAAGATGATTTGCAGTTGGTAATTCAACGCTTGAAGCAAGAAGATTATCCGATGGCTTTGCAGTTTACAAATTATCGGTAAATTTTTGCAAGCTAAGTATGGGATTCCCAGTTGTGCGATCGCCTCTTTGAGTGCGATTGAAATTGCCTTGCACTTGCTGGGATTCAAAAATCTTGCTTTGTTGTAAGCTGATGCTGATAGGGGTAAAATATATTTATGAGGAAATGCAATCTCATAATGGCGATCGTCTAACGCAAGCAGAATTAACATCAGAAACATTTAAAGTAAGTAGGTCGGCGGGCTTAAACTGAACGATATAACTGTATGTAAACAGCCTCTCCTAGTGCTGATTTTTTGGTATTTTGATAGTTGACAGTCGTTTACATAGTTGCGTTTTACAGCGCCATGAATGGATGATAAGCTGATCTGAAGTTGTGTTAGAAGCCAACACATAAAAGGTGATGAAAGTTATTCAATAAATTCCTGAAACTTAACTATTTTCAATCAAAAGCCTGACTCAATTAACACGTCAATTTCAATCTGAGCAAATTCTTGATTTGATAGAACCTTTAATGGTTCCTAATTGATAGTTGACAGTTTTTGTGAAGCAAGTTAATACCTAAAAAATGAGCGCAAAAAAACATTTTTTTAACCTCTTAAATAATCTCGGCTTAGAAATAAAAAATCCCCACTGGTGGCTTCAAGTTCTGATTATTTCCATTGTTTATCCTTTGATTTGTTGGCTGCTCACGAATAATCATAAAATATCCAGTATTACGATTATTCCACCATATCTTTCACCCGTTTGGCCCGGAACAGGATGGATGTTCGCCACTTTATTGGAGTGGGGTTATTCTCGTTGGTTAGGTATCTTTATGGGTCAATTTATTGCGACCTTAATCATGTGGCCGATATCCCCAAGCTTATTATGGAGTAATGTTTTCAATACTATTAGTGTAACGATTTGGAATTTATTGGCAGTATTTGTGATTCGACGGTTAACTCGCACAAAATTTCCTTTTAATGAAGTCAATCATGTAGTAATTTTTATCGCCGTTAGTTTTTTAGGAGTTAGTTTACCCAACGCTTTGATCGGGACTTGTTCATTCACTTATCAGAAACTTGTCCCCCTGTCTGACTTTATAAAAACTTTCACTGGTTGGTGGATTGGTGATAGTATAGGCATCTTACTTTTTACCCCTTTTTTATTAATTTGTTGTTTAAAAAAACAGAAATTTTATGCCCCGCAGTCTTGGCTTAGTGGAGAATTTCTGATTATTGCTATTCTTTTGGGAATAGTCATTAAATTTTCCTTATTTGAGAGTCAACCTGTAGAATATTTACTTTTACCCCCTCTCTTATGGTCTGTTTTTCGTTTTAGTCAGAAAGTTACTACTATTTTAGTCACCGCCATTTGTAGTATGGCTTTTATCACTACGGCTTATAAAATTGGTATTTTTTATAAGGCGGCATTGGCTCGTAATTCCCTTTTGTTACTACTTTTATTTGTGGGGGTACTTTCCCTTACGACGATGGTGACATCTGCGATTGTTTCGGAAAATCGTCAAGCGGCTTTGAAATTACAACAAGCTAATGCGGAATTAGAAGAAAGAGTGATTCAGCGTACTATGGCTTTGCAGGAAAGTGAGAAGATTTCCCGAGAGTTGGCAGTGAAAGCAGAAGCCGCTAATCAAGCTAAAAGTACATTTATTGCCAATATGAGCCACGAATTGCGATCGCCACTCAATGCTATTCTCGGCTTTTCGCAATTGATGGTACGCGCCACAAATATTCCCCCAGATCAACTTGAAAATGCCGTAATCATCTATCGCAGTGGTGATTATCTATTAACACTAATTAATAATATTCTCGATTTATCGAAAATCGAAGCAGGTAAAACCACCCTTAATCCTACAGAATTTGACCTACATATATTGCTAAATGATTTAGAAGATATGCTGCATTTGCGTGCAACTAATGCTGGATTGAAGATGAGTTTTCAGCGCACCGAAAATGTCGCCCGCTATATATGTACCGATGAACTAAAACTGCGTCAGGTTTTAATTAATTTACTCAGCAATGCTATCAAATTCACCTCAGAGGGGAACGTGACTCTGAATGTCTTTCAGGGAGAAGAAGAAACCACAGATGTTTTTCAGATTCATTTTCGGGTGCGCGATACTGGGGTAGGTATTGCAGCCGCAGAACTGCCCAAACTATTTGATGCTTTTAGTCAAGCGCAAGCCGGAAAAGAAATGCAGGAAGGAACGGGTTTAGGTTTAGCAATCAGCCGAAAATTTGTGCAATTGATGGGGGGAGATATTTCGGTAAAAAGTGAATTAGGAAAAGGTACAACTTTCTCATTCTATATTCAGGTAAAATTGGGCGAAAAAACCAACAGCAAGATTACAGGAGAATATCCCAGGGTGCTAGCACTTGCTCCCGGTCAACCTAGCTACAAAATTCTCACAGTCGATGATAAATACATTAATCGACAATTACTAATTAAGTTGCTCAGTCCCTTGGGATTTGAGGTGAAAGAAGCTAGTAACGGAAAAGAGGCGATCGCAATTTGGGATAAATGGGAACCCCACCTCATCTGGATGGACATGAGGATGCCAGTGATGGATGGCTACGAAGCGACAAAATACATCAAATCTACCACCAAAGGCAATGCTACGGCTATAATCGCATTAACAGCGAGTGTTTTGGAAGAAGAAAGGGCGATCGTGCTTTCAGCCGGTTGTGATGACTTCCTTCGCAAACCCTTTGTTGAACAAAGTATTTTTGATGCACTAACTAAGCATTTGGGTGTCAAATATATCTATGCAAACAAAATATCTCTAGCCTTGGATGATACAGAAAAAAAACCATTGACATCGGAAGACTTAACCTGTATGCCGCCAGAATGGATTAGTCAACTATACGCAGCGGCACTTGAGGCAAATACCAACCTCGTGTTACAAGTAGTAGAAGAAATTCCCAAAACAAAAACTCGTTTAATAAAATCCCTGACAGAATTTGCTATTCAATTTAAATTTGAGAAGATTCTTGATTTAGTAGAACCTCTGATAAGTAATGAATCTTAATTCTGGTATCGAAAAAAAAGGTAATATTTTAATTGTAGACGATATTCTAGAAAATCTACAATTACTAAGAAATGCACTCCTCAAACTCGGCTACACTGTTCGCAGCGTCACCAGCGGGCGGATGGCACTAAAAACCGTAAATGTAAAGCGACCAGATGTAATACTTTTAGATATTAAGATGCCCGAAATGGATGGTTATCAAGTCTGTAGAATTCTCAAATCTGATTCAGAATTTAGCCACATTCCAGTGATTTTCATTAGTGCTTTAGATGATGTCTTCGACAAAGTAACCGCCTTTGAGTTAGGGGCGATAGACTACATTACCAAACCATTTCAAATCGAAGAAGTCGTCGCGCGTCTGGAAAATCAGTTAACCATTCAACGCCAGCAACAGCTTCTGGAAAAAGAAAATATTAAGCGCCGAGAAACAGAAGAGGTACTTTATCAATCGAGGGCTTTACTTGCTAGTGTTTTGAATAGTTCCCTTGATGGTATTGCCGCAATGCAGGCTGTTCGTAATACCGAAACAGGGGAGATTGAGGATTTTGAGTGTTTAGTCGTCAACCCCGTGATTGCTAGAGCTTTTAAATGCAGTCGTGAAGAGATGATTGGCAAATTGGCACTCAAAAACTTTTTTAGTAATATCGATCTAGAATTATTTGATCGCTTCGTTAATATTGTCGAGACGGGGGAATCTTTAGAACAGGATTTTTACTATGAATCAGGAAAATATTGCTGGTTTCACTTCGTAGCAGTCAAGCTAGGAGATGGTTTTTCCGTTACTATCCGTAATATTACCGCCCGCAAAAAAATTGAATTGGCATTGCAAGATGCCAATCAAAAATTAGAAGAACTGGCCAATCTAGATGGTTTGACTCAGGTGGCTAACCGTCGCTGTTTCAACAATCGCCTTCAAAGTGAATGGCAACGCCTAGCGCGAGAAAATCAGCCACTTTCTCTGATTTTATTGGACGTTGATAAATTCAAATCCTACAACGACTACTATGGTCATCTGGCTGGCGATGATTGCTTAATTAGAATAGGGCAAACATTACAAAAAGTAGTCCGTCGTCCCACCGATTTAGCAGCGCGTTACGGTGGCGAAGAATTTGTGACACTCCTCCCGAATACGGATTTAGAAGGAGGGATTAAGGTGGCACAAAACATTCAGCAAGAAATTTACAATCTGGCGATTCCTCATGCAGAGTCTGACGTGAAGGAAATCGTCACAGTTAGTTTGGGTATTTCCTCACTCATACCAAGGCTGGAAGTTCAACCAGATACACTGGTAGCCTATGCAGACAAAGCTTTGTACGATGCTAAACAACAGGGGCGCGATGGCTGGAGTACAAATTGTTGAAAAATCGGGGCGTTTTTCGAGGAAGGGGGAATTATACCGTTATACAGGACTGTTCGCCAGTTGTAATTAATCCTAGTTTGTTCTTTTCATGGTAACACCGTCAATTTTTTGACAATAACAGTTTAATATTTTCCGTCCCCTGACGCTACCGTAGATGGTGGATATCCTGCATTTTTTACAGGATGAAAATAGGGTTGACTAAAATAGAAATAAGCTGTAGCTATGGCTACAAATTAAGAGTGTAAATCCTAATTAAATATCTAAACCCACGACTGTTAAATCGGGAGGATGTTCGACAACAAACTGGTAATCTAACTCTTGTTTGGCTTGAGGCGGTAGAGACATTATCCATTCCAACATTCCCATTTCGCCTGCTACTATCTTCGGATTGGTGACACTCAACCGCACTTTTATTTGTTCGTTGCGGCTGACTGGCAATTGCTCTTTTAGTGTCAGGTGTACCTGCACCTGCTGCAAGTTTGTCACATTTAACCGATAAGCGTAACTCGTGCGCCGCTGCTGGCCGATAAGCTTTTTATCTACTTGTCTTTCTACTAATTCGCGATCGATTTTTAGTCCTTCATCTATTCCTAAATTAAGCTTAAATTCTTCACCGGGGGAAATATTATCTAACTGTAAAGTACCTACAAAAGTGTTGTCGCGAAAGATATTTGCTTGACCGGGCAGGAGAGTTACACCTGCGATCGGATTGGTTACAATTACTTGCAAATAAGCAAAACTGACTAAACGCGGAACGGCGATGTGTTGAGATTGGGAAGGATAATTTTCGCTGAAAACAGTGACTTTGTGCGGCGTGCCGTCGCTGGGAATATTGGTATTTCCTCCTACTTGAAAGGTGACTGTGCCACCTGCTTTAGATACTGTTGCTGTGGCGGTTTGAGCTGCTATGGGTTCGGGTGCGGCAGGAGCGCTAGAAGCCATCATTGCCAAAGCCATCTCTGGTTCAGCAAACTGTCGCCTTCGTGTTACCATCTCTGCGTTTTTAGCAGGTTTTGGTTGAAAAATATCGATAAACCAGGGTTCTATTTTTGGTGGCAAAGTTCCCAATCCGGGTTTTGCTGTGGATAAAGTCAGTGCTACTCCCGTCCAATCTTCGCCTGTGTTTTGATTGACTTCGGCTAGGTAGTTGAGATTGATTTGGTTGTTGGCAGTGTTGACTCGCAAGTCGTAAAGGGGAGTCCAACGGGCTTGGGTTACTACATAGGAAATTTCGAGTTCAAAATTGCCGCTGCCGCTGGGTTCGATCGCAACAATGATGCTAAAACTTTGTTGGGAATGGGGAGTTTGTAGTTGGCGCAACTGTTGGCGTAAGGCTTCTATTTGCTTGTCTAATTCGCGCTGCTGTCTTTCGTGTTGCCCGATCGCACTTATGTACTTTTTATAATTACTGCCTAAAAAATTGAGTAATTCCCCGGTTTCGTTCAAACCAATCTGCTGTTTGGCGATGCCGCTGGCAAAGGAACCGACGCTTTTTGCGCTCAAATTCTCGACAAAGTTGAGTTGAATTTTACGCGAGGCGATTTGGTCTTGTATGGCGCGTTTTTGGGTTTCTAATTCTTGGATTTGTGCGGTTAATTCGGCGGTGCGATCGCCCGTAGGTTCGCTGCTAAACACTGTTTCGGTGCGTACTCCCAGCAATCGCACGGCGACTGTACCCGCACCGGTGGCCCTGACTGACTCTGTTTCGAGGGTTGTGGGGAGAGAGGCGATCGTCAATTCGCGCTCGTTTCCCGTCAGGGCTACTGTGCCGCGGCGGGTTATCAGGGCGCGATCGGTATAAACTGTAACTTCAGAAATTTGCGACTCTACTATTTTGATATTATCGCGATCGAGTAAATCTGAATTAGTCATTGCTACTAATACCTCTACCAAACTCTTCCAGTGCATCTAAAGGTGAAGCAAACAAAATGCAGCGTTTGAGCAAAGACAAGTCTAACTCAGGCAGCAATTCGCTGTTTGTAATTTGCTCATAACCCTGTTCTGGCAAATGGTAAATCTTTAGCGTGCCGTCTTCCCAAAACCAGACTTCCGGCACACCCATCAGCCGATACTTCTGAAGTTTAATCGGACTACCGCTAGTAACAACTACCTCAATACACAGATCGGGAACATCTTTTTTATTCCCGATACAATAAGATAAATCTGCCTGATACTCGACTTGACCCTCAACAATCTGGCTGTAAGCACCGCTGGGGAAAAATACAATTCTTCTTTGTATAAAAAACTGTCCCATTAGCAAGGCAAGCAGACACCGAATCTCTTCGTGTAATCTTCCAGTACCCACAATTTCTAAAACTCCTTGACAATAAAATAACCGCACTCCTGGCACATTTTCAAAGCTGGATTGAATTGCTTTAAACTGCTGCCAATTCAAACCGCGCCAAGTGAAATGCTGCTCGGCTGTGGGAGAAACTGTGGGATTGTCTATAGTTTGAACCATGACTGTCCTCTGGATTTAAAATGTTAGCAATAATTCAATGTTAACTCAGCGGCTCGATTCCCGCCAAATCCAAAATTTGAGGAATCAAATCTTCTCGCTTCACTGCCATCAGGTGAACTCCTTGACACAATTGCCGAGCTAGCTTGACTTGTTCGGCCGCAATTTTTATGCCTTCCTGCAAAGGTGCTGGGGATTTTGCCAAACGATCGATCGTCTCTTGCGGGATGTGAACTCCCGGCACGTATTTTTTGATAAATTCAGCATTTTTAGCTGATTTAAACAAAAAGATTCCTGCTAAAATTGGTTTGTTGGAGCCAGCAGCAATGTGGTGCATAAACTTATCAAAAACTTCAAAATCGGTAATTAATTGGCTCTGAAAAAACTGTGCTCCGGCTTCTACTTTTTTCTCGAATCGACTTTGCAAACCAGACCAACTGGGGGATTGCGGATCGACAGCGGCACCGACAAATAAATCGGTAATTCCGTCTGTTAAAGCTTTGTCATTCCAGTCTTTGCCGCCGTTCATTTTTTGAATGACTTGCAGCAGCCGCACTGATTCTAAATCGAATACACTTTTGGCTTTTGGATGGTCGCCGGCTTTGACTGGATCGCCGGTGAGTGCCAAGATATTGTGGATGCCTAAAGCGTGGGCTCCCATGAGATCGGCTTGCAAACCTATTTGATTGCGATCGCGACAAGCAACTTGACAAATCGGCTCAATGCCGTGCTGCAATAGAATCGCGGAAACTGCTAGCGGGCACATTCGCAGCACTGCGCGGCTGCCGTCTGTGATATTAATAGCGTGAACTCTGTTTTTTAGAAGTTCAGCCATTTGTATTGTGTGAGTGATGTCGCCACCTTTTGGCGGGGCTACTTCAGCGGTAATTATAAATTCTCCGGGGGTGGTGCAGGCTGTGCGAAAACGGTTCATAGTTATATGTGAAGGAAGAAGGAAGAAGGAAGAAGGAAGAAGGAAGAGGGAAGAGGGAAGAAGGAAGAGGGAAGTTCAGCAACTAGCAATCTCCGGGATTTAACGAATGTTAGGAATAAGTAATTAATGATTCGATAAAATTACCAATTACCGATTACCAATTACCGACTACCAATTTCCAATTTCCAATTTCCAGTGATTAAAGAGGTAGAGAATAACCGAAAGCTTTTTTAACCTTAGTTAGAGTTTGGTTGGCAATGGTTTCTGCTTGTTCTTTTCCGCGACGCAGTACAGAGTCTAAATATCCCCGTTCGTCCATTATTTCCTTGTATTTATCTTGAATTGGTTTGAGGGCATTAATTGTGGTCTCTGTCAACAATGGTTTAAATTCTCCCCAACCCATGTTTTCACATTCCGCTGCAACTTCTTCCTTCGATTTGCCTGAAAGCAGGAGATAAAGTGTTAGCAGATTTCTAGCTTCGGGGCGTTCGGAGTCGTCAAAAGTTAAGCCCCGCACGGCATCTGTTTTGCAGCGCTTGATTTTTTTAGTAATGGTTTCTGGCGAATCTAATAAGTTAATTCGACTTTGTTCGGAAGGATCGGATTTTGACATTTTGCGCGTACCGTCTGTCAAACTCATTACTCTCGCGCCGTCTGCCCTAATTAACGGTTCGGGAAGTTTTAATACGGGTTTTTCTGGTGTGCCGAATTGGTGATTTAATCTGATGACTAGATCGCGGGTGAGTTCCAAATGCTGTTTTTGGTCTTCTCCTACTGGTACTTTGTCGGCATCGTAAAGCAAGATGTCTGCTGCCATCAATACGGGATAATTTAGCAAGCCTGCGTTGACATTTTCGCCTTGTTTAATTGCTTTTTCTTTAAACTGAATCATATCTTCGAGCCAGTTAATCGGCGTAATGCAGTTTAGCAGCCATGCTAGTTCTGTGTGCGCCGAGACGTGGGATTGCACGAAAATAGTAGAATGTTCTAAATCGATGCCGCAAGCTAAATAAAGGGCGGCGATGGCGTAAGTGTCGGAGGCTAGGGTTGCTGGATTGTGCGGTGCGGTGATTGCGTGCAAATCGACTACGCAAAAGTAGTTTTCGTACTGACTTTGATTTTCTACCCAGTTGCGAATGGCACCGAGATAATTGCCTAGGTGAAGATTGCCTGTTGGCTGAACTCCTGAAAGAACGCGCTGTTTACCCATGAGGAAAGAATAGAATTGATTTCACATTTCTATTTTGACACGTTATTTCAATTTTCGCTCTTGTAATTTTCTGACTGTTGACTGTTGACTGCTGACTGCTGACTGTTGACTGCTGACTGCTGACTGTTGACTGCTGACTGTTGACTGCTGACAACTAACAAGTAACAATTAACAATTAGCAACTAACAACTAACAATTAACAAGTAACAATTAGCAACTAACAACTAACAACTAACAACTCACAACTAACAAATGACTAATCATAAATCTGTCAGCAACCTTGCTTTACGTAAAATAAATGTGAGGACTGTTTCTTGGCCCGTAATAATATCGGCTCTGCCCTCCATTCCCGATTGAATTGAATACTGACGGGGGACATTTGCCTGGGAATTTCCGAAGAATTGACCGCTCGTGGATTGGAGTTTTGTTAAATAGGTTTGTTCTGGCTTAATTGCTACTTCGTAATAAGATCCACCTGAATTATTGGCGGGATTTTGAGGGGCGATCGCATCTGGGGCAATTTCGCTGACTGTTCCTTTCAATGTGCCGTAGTCGGGGAAGGGTAAAGCGGAAATTCTGATCTGTACGGGTTGACCGATTTGGATGCGGGCGATGTCTTGGGATGTGACTTTGGCTTTGACTACCAGGGGTACGTCGCTGGGGACGATTTGGGCGATCGCGCTGCCGGCTTGTACGGTTTGACCGGTATTTTGTACTTCCAATTTGAGAATTGTACCATCAGCGGGAGCGCGGATCACACTATTTTTGAGTTGTGACTCAACTTGATTTAGCTGTTTTTTAGCTTGAGTCAATTGTTGTTGGATGGTCGATCGCTTGACGAGCAAAACCCGCCGACTTCTACCCAGTTTCTCGGCAACATCCGGCAGCGATGCGGCGATTTTGACTAAAGCGGATTCCACTAATTCCTGTTCGGCGGAACTTCCGCTTTGGGTGCTTTTAAGTCGGGCGCTGGCCAAAATTTGATTTTCTAAGTCGCGCAGTTGCTGGTTGATTTGCTGTGCTGCTGCTTGAGACTGATTAATAATGTCTTGGAATTGCTTGTTTTGAGTTCCCAAACGCGAACCGTCTACAACTGCGATCGTATCTCCGGCTTTCACTGTCTGATTTTCGCTGACAGCAATGCTTTCGACGGTTCCTTCGGTGGCGGCTTCCACGACGCGCACTTCTCCGGCGGGACGGACGATCGCCTCTGCTTTGACTGTGGCGCTGTATTTGGTGACACTAGCCAGGGCGATCGCCCCGCCAAAGGTGGCCACCATCAAAATTCCCCCCAAACTTGTCCAACGGCTGACAGGGGGCAAAAACTGGTCGTTATTAAAGGTTTCAGCGGGTGTGGGTTCGGGAGTGAGAGACATGGTGGGTGCTGGGGTGAGAGGAATAATTTTGAGCTTTGAGCTTTGAGTTTTGAGTTGGGGGGGAGGAGGATAGTTTTGAGTTTTGATACCAGTTCTAAAAAACAATGCAACTGTATACAAGCTCTAAACCCTTATAAAATAAGTTATTTTCAATGTTTTCATCTCTCATTTCAAATAGTAAAATGAAAAGGAAGAGAGCGATCGTTTATTATTTTTGTCATATTTATTTTCCGTTTTCCGGATACCAAGGATAGGTTGAGAAGTCTAATACGGCTTACCAATCAAGCCCGAAGAAACTGGGTTTTCGATCGAGTCTGCGGGCTGCAACCAAAGATTTTCCTCAAAAAACCCGGTGTCTGACAAGGAGTGCGTCCATGACTATATAAATCAAAATTCACGGGGTCAAGGTCAAAATCCGCACAGCTTTGCTGTCCCCACCCGCAAATTTCCCCAAACACCAAGAATGGTGGACAAAGCGGGCAACATTCATGAAACTAGGACATTGCATTAATGATGTTTGGCGCTGTTACCCGGTTTTTTGGGGAGATGTACGTAAGTAAGTACATAGGTATTAATAGGAGTTCCTCATGCCGGAAAATCAACAAAATTCATTCTTTACCGAGCTCACCGAACGAGAATCTGCTACTGTCAGCGGTGGCAGCCCTACCAGCGGTGTCAGCAGTAATAACAGCAATAGCGGGAGCGCAAACAGCAGCAATGACCTCAATATGCTGTTTTTCATGCCGCAGCCGAACCAGTTGTATCTGTACGATCCGAACCGATCGCGCCCTTACAAAACCCTAATAGTCTAGATAGGTGAGTCTGGTAGCGCGATCGAAAGAAATTTGGAAAATATCTCAGTAACATTCCGGAACTCGCACAGCACTTAAAGAACTATTAGTTAGTAATTACACGAGGCTATATAAAACTTATAAAACTTATAGTTCTCGTTCCATCTTGTCAAATTAAAAGGAGTCAAATCATGAAAGACACTAAGGAAAATTCACTGTTTGCTGAACTCACCCCTGAAGAATCAGCTAGCGTCAACGGCGGTTACTATTATGCTAATAATAACTACAACGACTGCGATCGTGGACGCCGCCGCAGTTGGGTAGTTTACCGCCGGAATTGCGACGGTTCTTACAGAAGAGTAGTCCGCTACGGCTACTCATAAAGTTTAGGGCTGTGAATTCAGCTCTCTAACTGTCGATCGAGAAAGCACCCATAATTTCATGGTGCTTTATTTGAGCGAGGCTGTAGAAATTTTAAATAATTTCTAGTTTCTGTTAAAAACTTTTAACCTTGAAAGGAGTCAAATCATGCAAGAAATTAAGGAAAATTCACTGTTTGCTGAACTCACCCCTGAAGAATCAGCTAGCGTCAACGGCGGTTACTATTATGCCAATAATCGCTACGACTGTAACCGCGGACGCCGCCGCAGTTGGGTAGTGTACCGCCGGAATTGCGACGGTTCCTTCAGAAGAGTAGTCCGCTACGGCTACTACTAAAGTTTATACCATTTTTCTTTCATATGTGCTATGGATGAACTCTTAGCCCCCCCGAAATCGCGGGGGGGTTGGGGGGGGTAATATCTAACGCTACTTTATGAAATTGGTATTAGGGCTGTGAATTCAGCTCTCTAACTCTTGATTGAAAAGCACCCATAACTTTATGGGTGCTTTTTGCTGATTGGGTAGTGGGTGAGGAGTAGTGTTCATTATGCTCTACTCATTATTCAATTGGCAAAATGTTAAAAAATATTCCTTTTATCGGCAAAATGCCATTATTCGGACAAGTAAACAAGTTTAAGAAATATCAGGTTGTTCTCCAGCAAAGTGAAGAAGATTGCGGGGCGGCTTGTTTGGCTTCTATCGCCAAATTTTACGGACAGAATTTTACAATTAGCCGCTTGCGAGAATTTGCCGGTACCGGTCAAAAGGGGACGACTTTACTGGGTTTGAAACAGGGGGCTGAGGCGATCGGTCTTAATGCTCGATCTGTGCGAGCAGCCGCTGCTATTTTAGACAAAATTGATGAAGCACCTTTGCCGGCCATTATTCACTGGAGCGGGTATCATTGGGTTGTTTTGTACGGAAAACAGGGCAACAAATATGCGATCGCAGATCCCGCCATTGGTCTGCGCTATGTTTCTAAAGAAGAATTAGCAGCGGGTTGGACAGATTGGCTGTGCTTGCTAGTAGACCCAGATCCAGAGCGGTTTTTTGCAGAAGCAGACGGTCAACCGCCCGCCAATTCCTTACAAAAATGGATGCGCCGGGTTGGGATTTACCGCCACATTTTAATCGAAGCATTGTTGATGAATGTAGTGTTGGGTTTGCTGTCGATTTCGTCACCTTTTTTAGTTCAACTGCTCACCGACGATATCCTGGTGCGGGGCGACACGCAACTTTTGGCAAGTGTGGCGATCGCAGTTATAATTATGAATTTTTTTAGCAGCAGTTTAGGATTGGTTGAGTCAAACTTAATTGCTCAATTTTCCCAGCGTTTAGAGTTAGGATTGGTGATGGAGTTTGGGCGCAAATTTCTGCGCTTGCCTTTGAGCTTTTACGAAACCAGACGCAGCGGCGAAATCGTCAGTAGATTACAAGATATCCAAGAAATAAATAAATTAGTTTCTCAAGTAGCTATCAGCTTGCCCAGTCAATTTTTTATAGCGGTAGTTTCTTTTATTTTTATGTTGTTTTACAGCCCGCAACTAACGTTGGCTGCAACAGTTATCGCTCTATTAATGACTGCATCTACAGTAGTATTTCTGCCAGTATTGCAGCAAAAGACGCGGAATTTATTTGTGCTGGAAGCAGAAACTCAAGGCGTTTTAGTCGAAACGTTTAAAGGCGCGCTGACTGTAAAAACTACTAGCAGCGCCCAGCAACTTTGGGAAGAATTTCAAAGTCGCTTTGGTCGCTTAGCAAATCTCACTTTCCGCACTACACAAATTGGCATCCTCAATAATATTTTTTCGGGTTTTATTGCTTCTGCTGGTGGCATTACTTTGCTGTGGTTGGGCAGCGGTTTGGTGATTGACAAGGTATTGAGTATCGGTCAGTTGCTGGCGTTTATCAGCATGAATCAAAACGTCACTACTTGGGTGAATTCTTTGGTCGGATTTACTGATGAAATGACTCGCGTTCAGACAGCAACTCAACGGCTTTCAGAAGTGATTGATGCTGCGCCGGAAACTAAGAATGATAGTAATAAACCTGCGGTCACAATTCAAGGTCGCGATGAGATTGTTTGCAAGAATGTGAATTTTCACTATCCCGGTAGACTTGACTTGCTGGAAAATTTTTCTGTGACGTTTCCTGGGGGTCAAGCAATTGCTTTAATCGGCTATTCTGGCTGCGGAAAAAGTACGCTTGCTAAGGTAATTGCTGGTTTGTATCCGCTGCAATCTGGTAATGTGAGAATTGGCGGTTACAATTTGCAAGATTTGTCTCTCGACAGTCTCAGACAGCAGGTGGTTTTAGTTCCTCAAGAAGCGCATTTTTGGAGCCGTTCGATTATAGATAATTTTCGTTTGGGGAGTCCAGATGTCAGCTTTGAACAGATTGTGAAAGTGTGTAAACTTGCGGGGGCTGACGAATTTATCAGCCAATTACCTGATAAGTATCAAACTGTTTTAGGGGAGTTTGGAGCGAATATTTCTGGGGGACAAAGACAGAGATTGGCGATCGCCCGCGCCATTCTCAACAACCCGCCCGTATTGATTTTAGACGAATCTACCGCAGGGCTAGATCCCGCCAGCGAGGCGGAAGTTTTGGAAAATTTGCTGATGTACCGGCACGGGAAAACCACGATTTTTATCAGTCACAGGCCGCGAGTGATCGATCGCGCCGATTGGATTATCATGTTAGAACGCGGCAGGTTGAAAGTGCAAGGATCGGCGGCTAGATTGCGATCTGTTCCCGGAGATCATTTAGAGTTTTTGCATCCTTAAACAAAATTGTAGTAGATAAAGCGGCGGTTAGAAACCGCCCGGTATTTTATCTCACCGCCCAATCTTCTTAGTTAATGAACCCGACAAACTAGGGGAATCGCCTCTTGATTGTCCAGCACCAAACCGTACTCCAAACCTTCAACAACGGCCTGACAAGAAGCATCCAAAATATTCGTAGAAACCCCTACAGTTGTCCACCGCTGCTGGCGGTTGCTCGATTCCAATAAAACGCGCGTTTTAGCAGAAGTACCCGCACCAGAGTCTAGAATTCGTACTTTGTAATCTGTCAGATAAAAATGTGCAATCGCCGGATAAAAATTCACCAAAGCTTTCCGCAAAGCTGAATCCAAAGCGGAAACCGGGCCGTTTCCTTCCGCACATTCCAGAATATTTGTACCGTTGACTGACAATTTGACAGTTGCTAAAGCCGTACAATCTTCGCCAACCTTATCGCAGTGCACTTGAAATCCCTTAATTTCAAACCACCGCTGGCGCTGTTCCAAAGCCTCCCGCATCAACAATTCAAAACTCGCCTCAGCGCCTTCAAATTGATATCCTTGACTTTCCAAAGCTTTTAATTTTTCCAGAATTTGGCGACAAGCAGGATTTTTGCGATCGAGTTCAATTCCAAAAGTGCGGGCCTTCGCCAAAACATTGCTCAAACCTGCTTGATCCGAAATCACAATTCGCCGTATATTGCCGATTTTTTCCGGTTCCAGGTGTTCGTAAGTTAAGGGATTTTTCTCAACCGCCGATACGTGAATTCCGCCCTTGTGAGCAAAAGCCGAAAGACCGACAAAAGGAGCGCGGTCATCGGGAGCAAGGTTGACAATTTCGCTAATCGATCGACTAGCTTGAGTTAATTTAACTAATTGCTCGTCTTGAATGCAATTATAACCCAATTTAAGCTGAAAATTAGGAATCAAAGAACACAAATCGGCATTACCGCAGCGTTCGCCGTAACCGTTAATAGTTCCCTGCACCATCGTGACGCCTTCCTGCACCGCAGCTAAAGCATTAGCAACCGCAACTCCAGAGTCATTGTGAGTGTGAATTCCCAGTTGAATTTTAGACTTTCTCCCCCCCTTAATAAGGGGG
>NZ_CAWPRX010000036.1:0-127914 GCF_963890365.1 Tychonema sp. LEGE 07196
GTTTAGAACCCCCCCAGCCCCCCTTAGCAAGGGGGGCTGGGGGGGTTCTAAACCGCTCACACAGTCCCACAAATGGCGATTTTCCCCGCGAGCCACACAAATAAATCGATGTTTTTGACCGCAATTTTTCACAGCCAAATTAAAGGAAACAGGCTCTAAAATTTCTGGGACAATTTGACGTTCCGACTGTTCTGCGGCCTCTGCTGCAATCCTTCTCCAGCGATCGACCTTTTGAGAACTAGGTTTGAGCAAAGTGCGATCGCTCGTCACCGGCACAATACTAGCCACACCCAGCTCCGTTGCCTGCCTGACAACCTCATCAAAGCCATTTCCCTTGGGCAATGCGGCCATCAAAGTTACTGTCACCGGAAGCTCCCCGTTCGCGGCAATCTCCTCTGTTATCGAGGCAAATAACCCGGTTTCGCTGGCTGCTAGAATTGCTAACCACCAATGTCCGCGGCCGTCCATCGCAATAAATCGATCGCCCGCTTGCAGCCGCAGCACCCGATTTAAATAATGCTGTTGTTCTTTAGTTAAATCGATTTGGTTAGCACAAATTTGGGCGGCGGTAACTGCTAATCTTTGTAATTGAGCCATTGAATTTTAGATTGCTCGTTTTCTATTAGATTTTTTTATTTAACCGCAGAGAGCGCAGAGAACGCTGAGGAAGAGAGGAGATGGATTGTTTATCTGATGTATTTCTTAGTCTCGCGTTGCGCGGACATCGTTTGACAAGAAGCGATTTCAATCGGCTCATAAATATTAAAGGCAAAGCATTTACAACCTGAATTATTTGACAAATTCAAGTTTTTTTTCTGCAAATGCTCTGCCCTTATGTTACTTTTGCCTAAACTCTATTTGATGCGATCGAAAATTGACAATCGTAAATCGGCTTATCCTTCCTCCTTAATCTTCTTCAGATAAGTGGAAATCGCCTCTGTTGCTAGCTGTGTAATCGGCTTGCTCTGACGGGCGGCTTCTTCCTTGAGTTCGTTGTAGATTTCATCGCGGACGCTAATTCGACGGCGGACTTTGCCGCCAGCAGTAGCAGTCTCATTCTCTTCGCCGTTACTAGACGTAACATCTAAATCATTTATCTCAGTTGTCATCGAGTCAGCAGATTGGTGATTGGTTACAAATTGACGGATAGATTCTAACCCAACACGATCGCAAAAATTGCCAAAACTCTCGCTCAATTGTCGTTTTTGCTTAAAATAGATAAAAATCGGCTCCAGAAAAGCTTCAAAATCATTTACGTGCAGCTTTTGCTCAATTGGCTGTGCCAGCCGCGTTTGGTCTGGGGAACCGCCCAGCCAAATCTGGTAGGATTCCGGTGCACTCCCGACAAACGCCAATTCTGCTAAATAAGGGCGGGCGCATCCGTTGGGGCAACCGGTCATCCGCACCACAAAATGCTCGTCTTCTAAACCAACTTTGGTCAAAAGTGCCCGAATTCGCTCTAAAAAGCTCGGCATCACGCGCTCGGACTCGGTAATCGCCAGCCCGCAGGTCGGCATTGCCGGACAGGCCATCGCATAGCGTGCTATGGGGTCGATGGCCGTTTCCCGCTGAATGCCGCAGCGATCGAGTATTCCCTGAATTTCCTGTTTGAAATCCGGCGAAATATCGTAAATCAAAACGTTTTGGTGGGGCGTTACCAGCATCGGCACATTGTACTTCTGCACGATTTCCCGCAAAGCCGTTTTTAACTGAAATGAACCTTCGTCCTTAATTCGGCCATTGTCTATGGAAATGCCGACAAACAGCTTGCCGTCGCCTTGTTCCTGCCAGCCCAAGAAATCCAAATACTTCCAATCAGGCAGGGGTTTAAACGCTTCTAGCGGCTTGCCAAAATATTCGGCTACTTTTGCCCGGAACCACTGCAGGCCTTTGTCGTTAATCAGATATTTCAGTCGCGCGTGTCGTCTGTCTGTGCGATCGCCAAAATCTCTTTGCGTTGCTACAATTGCCTTGACCAAATCGTAAACATCATCCTTGGCAACATAGCAAATCTCATCCGCAAGCCGCGCAAAAGTTTCTTCTTTATTGTGAGTGCGTCCCAAACCGCCGCCGGCATACACATCAAAACCTTGCAACTCGCCAGCTTCATTGGTAATTACCACCAAGCTCAAATCTTGAGAGTACAAATCAACCGAATTGTCTCCCGGTACAGTAACAGAACACTTGAACTTGCGCGGCATATAATGGGTGCCGTAAATCGGTTCTTCCTTGTCGTGAAAGATTGTGCCGTTACCGTTTCGCTGTCTGGCGGCCTTGACTGCTGGGTCTTCCTCGCCTGAAACAGCCTTTTCGCCATCCAGCCAAATTTCGTAATAAGCACCGGTTTGCGGTGCTAGCAAATCGGCCACATTGTTGGCGTATTGCAGCGCATACTCGTATTCTGGGCGATTTTTGTACGGTGCTGGCGGTGCCATGACGTTGCGGTTCAAGTCGCCGCAAGCTCCCAAGGTTGACCCCATATTTTGTATAATTGAGGAAAACACTGCTTTAAGATTTTTCTTCAACACGCCGTGCACTTGGAAACCTTGGCGCGTTGTGACGCGGAGGGTGTGGTTGCCGTATTCTTCGGATAGCTTGTCTAATGTAAGATATAGTTCTGGGGGCACGAAACCGCCGGGATTGCGCGTGCGGAGCATGAACTGATAGTCTTTTTCTTGTCCTTTAACTCGATTGTCGCGGTTGTCTTGCTGGTACGAACCGTGAAATTTAAGAATTTGAAGCCCTTCTTCGCTGAAGTGGGTTGTTTCTTGTAAAATTTCAGTCGCAATCGGTTCTCGCAAATAGTGGCTGCGTTCTTTGAGACCTTCTGATTTTGAGGGCTTGCGCGCCACGGGCGTTGAAGTCGAAGATGTGATCATGGGAATGTATAGTGCCAGTTATAATTAGATACAGCCGATTGAATATTTCTTGACAATTTGACACTTGACAAGTTTTCACTTGACAAATTTCCTCAGAAATGCTGTGTCGGATCTGTTGAAAACTCGGTTAATAACTAAGTTAACAACGGTAATCCGGTAGGAATTCTGATGTTGTTCAATTGTAACACGATCGAACCGGGGCTGAAAAATGGTAATTAAGAGCTTATACTTTCGCTAGCATAACTGCCGGAAACTTTAGAAATAATTAACCTCAACCTTTGAAACTATGTCACTGTATGACGAAGACACCTTTGTGGTGTTAGAAACAAACCAGCCGGAGCAGTTTGTGACGGCGGCGGAATTATTAGAAAAGCTGAAAGCGGTCTTAGCCGCGGAACATGAAGATTTGCCACAGGATTTGCTCAAATTATCTTCTGTGGAAGAACAAGCTAAGTATTTAATTGATACTTATTGTGAATTAGATGTCGGCCCCGGAAAATTTTTGCAGTGGTATGCAGTGCGTTTAGAAAAGTAATTTTGGTTATTTGTTATTTGTTATTTGTTATTTGTTATTTGTTGCTTGTTAGTTATAATAACCAATCACCAATAACACTAATCACCAATAACACTAATCACCAATCACCAATAACAAATAACCAATAACAACTAACTATTCTTCCAACTGTTGGACAGATGATACTTCAACGGCGGTAACGTCGATCGTACCGGGCGGTGTCAAGCGGCTAAAATGACCTTCCTCTATTTTCAAAGGTTCGCCGCAGTTGGCACACTGAAACTGAGTTTGATTTAAAGCTGTAAATTCGTACTGACAAACTGGACAATTGTCTTCAATTAAATTGCGTTTCAGCCACCACTGAAGTGCGAAAAATGCGACTACAGGTGTTAGTAGCAACAAACCTACTACAATCAATACTGATTTAACTATCCAACCCAAACCAATTGAACCCAACACGCAGGCGATGCCCAGCAGTATCAGCCAATTGCTAATACGGGGTAGATTTAAAGATATTTTGGGGGTGCCTTGGTTCACGGTGGTCTCCTTTGGTGTCTTTGCGGGTAGGCATAACTCTATCCTACTGAGAAATTCACGCGGTCGATCGAGTTAATTTGGCTATTGTACAGACCGAAACCGCTCTCTACAGCATAAGTCGATCGGAGTCAGAGGGTTGAAAAATCCCTTGTAAAGATTGACAAAGCGATTGAAAACTATATTTTGCCAGGGTTTGTTCCCTCAACCAAGGGCGATCGCACCTTCGATCCTCTCCTCGCAAAATTTCTACACAAGCAACCGCTACTGCTGCCGAATCTCGGTGAGGAACTCGCCATCCCAGTTTACCATCTTGCAGCGGATCTGCCGAACCGTCCGCGTCCCCCGCCAGCACCGGTACTCCGCAAGCTAAAGCTTCCAAATAAGCTATACCGAAGCCTTCCTGGGAGGGCATTACATAGGCATCCGCCAACTGGTAATGTTCTGCTAAATTTTGTGTCGGTACAAAACCCGCAAATATTACTCTTTGGGCTACTCCCAAATCGGCGGCGAGTTTAGCTAATCTCGGGCGATCGTCCCCGCGTCCAATAACTAAGTATTTCACATTGGGAAAACTTTTGGCAATTTCCGGCAAAGCTTGAATTGTGACATCGACTCCTTTGTAACTATCGTGCGATCGCAATCTAGCTACAGTTATTAATATTTTAGCACCAACCAGATCGTATTTTTCTAATAAATGCAAAGGTTTGGGCCCCGTAGTAAATATATTTTCATCTACAGTACAAGGCACTATTTGGAATTTGTCAGGATTTAAATTGTTAAGTTCGCAAGTGCGATTGCGCGTGTACCTGCTAATCGTCCAAATGCTGCCAGCGTCTCTCATTGCTATTTGATATTTTGGTGGCAGCAGTTCCCAAACTTCCTTGCCGTAAGTTAAAATTGTGTAGGGAATTCCCAGCGGCTGGCATAAGGTTTTAATTAGCGGTGCGAGTTTGATGTGACCGCAAAAAACCCGTTCCGGTCGTTTTTGCAGCAAACAAGTTAGCAATTTTGCGGCAAACTTAAGACGACCAAGCCAAACGAGATGAGTTTTTAGGTAAGAGAATTTGAGATTTTTTGACTCGAAGGGATTTGGGCAATCTGGAGAATCTCGCAATAGCAAAACTTCTGCTTGTGGCGGAAAGTTGTTTGCTGCGGTTAGTGACAGGTAAGCTTTCAGGATGTTTCGGGCGTAGGATTGAATGCCGCCTTCGCTGGAAAATATTTCTAGGAAACAGAATAGGTGATTTGTCGATCGCATTTTTCTCCCGATAAGAAGACTGGGCGGTTTCAACCGCCGTCTTATCTTAACTTTCCTGCGAGCCCAAACAACAAAAAGCCCCTCACCATCGCTGGTTAGGGGAGAAAATTATCAGGGTGCATCTACTAATGAGCTTACTATAGCATCATTTTGTGGGGTGTCACCCCTGATGGGTGACACCAACGCCAATATTTAATGAGAATAAGTTATAGTTGAGGTACTAAATGATTGCTAAAGCTTGTATGTCTGAGGATATAGTCCCTGTTAACCTAAGATGAGACAGACGCAAGAATCCTCAAAAAGCCTGTGAATTCGTAGATTTATGCTTGCCAAAGCCAATATTTTCCACGAAATCGGGTTTCCGATCGCAAATCCTTATAAAATTTAAAATTTAGAAAAAATCTGTGCTAGACCTCAAATTAATCCGAGAAAACCCGCAAGCCGTAGAAGAAAGCCTCAACACTAGAGGAGGCAGCTATGAAATCGAGCCGATTTTGCAATTAGACAAACAGCAGCGGGAGTTGGAAAACAAGCGATCGCAACTGCAAGCCCGCAGCAACGAAATAGCCAAACTCATCGGCCAAAAAAGAAAATCGGGTTTACCCCTCGAATCCCCCGAAATTCAGACTTTGCAAGCAGAAGGCAACGAAGTCGGCGCGCAGTCGAACGAATTGCAAGCACAGGAAAAAGACCTCAAAGCTCAAATAGAAGCTTTATTGCTGCCCTTGCCCAACTTGCCGGGTAAATCAACCCCCTTGGGCAAAAACGAAGAAGAAAACATCGAAATTCGGCGCTGGGGAGACGAATACATTCCCCAAAATCCCGATATTTTGCCGCACTGGGAAATTGGCGAAAAACTAGGAATTATTAACTTTGAACGGGCAGTAAAAATCGCAGCCCCTCGATTTATCACTTTAATTGGAGCTGGTGCAGCCCTGGAAAGAGCGATTATTCAATTCATGCTCGACCGCCACACGAAAGCTGGTTATATAGAAGTAATTCCCCCATTTTTAGTCAACTCAGAATCTCTGACTGCTACGGGTCAATTGCCGAAATTTGCCGAAGAAAGTTTCAAGTGCGATCGAGACGATTTGTGGTTAATTCCTACTTCCGAAGTTCCGGTGGTGAATTTGTACAGGGGTGAAATATTGACAGCGGAACAGTTGCCAATTTATCACTGTTCTTTCACTCCTTGCTTTCGCCGAGAAGCTGGCAGTTACGGCAAAGATACACGGGGATTAATTCGGTTGCACCAATTTAATAAAGTAGAATTGGTGAAACTGGTGCATCCGAGTACCTCCGAGGCAGAACACGAAAAGCTCGTGCAGGATGCTGAGGGAGTTTTGCAGGCTCTGAAATTGCCTTATCGGACGATCGAGCTTTGTACCGGCGACTTAGGTTTCGCAGCAGCAAAAACCTACGATTTAGAGGTGTGGCTGCCGTCTGCGGGCAAATACCGCGAGATTTCGAGTTGTTCCAACGTCGCAGATTTTCAGGCGCGGCGGGCTAACATTCGCTTTAAAGAAGCGGGGAAAAAAGGCACTCAATTCGTGCACGCCCTCAACGGTTCCGGTTTAGCCGTGGGCCGGACAATGGCGGCAATTTTGGAGAATTACCAGCAGCCGGATGGGACGGTAAAAGTGCCGGAAGTGCTGCAACCTTATCTCAATCGCGAGGTTTTGTAAACTGCGAAGACGGGGCGGTTAAAACCGCCGACTTACAAATTTTTTAGCGCTTCCTTAATATCCAGCGCTAAAAATCTATCCAACGCTAAATACATCCAATAAAGAGATAGTTGAGCATCACTATTAGTCTTTTGAAAACCCAAAGCAAAACTCATTTTTTCGTACATCGGGTGAATGATTAGCGTATGCAAATCGCAAAGATTGGGAAAATCTTGTTTCATTTCTACTAAAACTTTCTGGATGTGTTCGAGAAAAATAACGCGGTATTCTTCTAAATATTGCGGATCTATCATCCAACTGCGAACAAATACTGACTGGCAATTTTCATCTCCCGGAAGCGCCATGATAAAAGGATCGATCTCAGCAGCAACCGAACTTAAATGCAGGCTTTTACTGGGTGCGTTAAAAAAATTAACTTCCGATTCGGCTGCGGTGGGATATAATAGGTAAAAACCTACAGGATTCAGATTGTCGCAGCGGCGCAAAACTCGCATTCCTTTTGAATATTTTCCTGCCAAAATTCGGAGAATTTTAGCAATTTGGTAGGGAACTGCGTTAGTGCTGCGGTTCATCCAGTTGTAATTGGTTGCTAGTAAATTTGCAACGGGAATTGCATCGCACCGAGGATTAAAATTATCTAATTTGAGTTTGACTGAATTTTCCGGCGGCGCGGGATCTAAAATTTCGGAAACTGGTTGAATTTGAATTGCTGTAGCGTTACCGTCAAAGTGTTTTGCGATCAATCCTAGTGCTGCTAATTTGTCTAACATCATGCCGGCGGCGCGATCGCTCCCGCGATCGGAATCGGAGTAAAATAGTTCTGCTGCTTCCCGATGAGTGCACTGCACTTCTGTTGCTAGCAATTCCAGTTTAACCAGCGGCGGTTTGAGGCTGGGCTGGCTTTCCTGAAGCTGTTTGACTGATAAGTAAATCCAAAGCCGTATAAAACATTCAGCCCTAGTGCGAGTTACGCCTACTCGTTTCATCAACAGCGAAACAGCCGCGCGGCGCTGTGATTGAGAATACCAAGCATCTAGTGAAGCAATATCCATTTGAGTCGGGAAGCAGCGAAGGAACTTTAGTTACATATTGGCTCAATTTTACAAAAAACTTCACCCCGCTTCACATTACTTCTTGCTACTGTTGCTCAACTTGTCTGATTTCGCCCAACTCTACAATATAACTGGTGACTCCTTGCAAGTTCGCTGCTTCCCAAAGCACAATTAATTTTAGATATTTTCGGGCTGGATTTACTCAGCAAATCCACCTAATTAAACGTAAAATACGAATTGCTATAAAGCTTTCCGTGTATGTCTTCTTCCTTCTTCCTTCTTCCTTCTTCCTCTTCCTTCTTCCGACGGACTTACATCCGTTACATCCGTTACATCCCGTACATTGCTCGTTGCCGAACTTCCTTCTTCCTTCTTCCTTCTACTTGAGGTTGACAGTATGTACAGTGCTTATATCAATCGGATTGGAAAATTTTTGCCCGGAAAACCAATTAATAATGATGAGATGGAGGAGTATTTGGGCAAAATTGCCGATCGCCCTTCGCGAGTCAGACAGCGCATTCTCAACAGCAACGGGATTAAACAGCGCTATTACGCGATCGACAAACAGCAGCAAACATTGTATTCTAACAGCCAAATGGCAGCTTTTGCCGTCCGGGATGCGATCGCCCAGACAAATTTGGAACCGGGGGCGATCGACTTACTAGCCTGCGCCACCACTTTACCAGACTTATTAGTACCGGGATTTGCCAGCACAGTACACGGCGAACTTTCCGAATTATCTCCCCTAGAAATAGTTTCAACTCAAGGAGTTTGCTGTGCCGGAATTACCGCATTAAACTACGCCGCATCTCAACTCGAACTCGGAAAAAAACAAACAGCAATCGCCGTAGCTTCCGAATTTCCCTCACGTTTGTTCAAAAACACCAAATTTGAAGCAGAAACATCAGTCCAAGCCGGAAAATCCCTACCTTTCGATACAGAATTTCTGCGCTGGATGCTATCAGACGGTGCCGGAGCATTTTTGCTGCAAAACCATCCCAACGCAACAGGAATTAGTTTAAAGATAGAATGGATCGAGCTAACTTCCCACGCCAACGCCTATCCAGTTTGTATGTATTCAGGATTAGCAAACGAAACAGCAACTAAAAGCTGGTTAGATTATTCTTCCTACCTCGATGCAGCCGCAGCGGGAGCTTTTGACTTGCGGCAAAATATTCGCTTGCTCGACAATGTAATGCAATTAGGCGTTGAAGGTTGGCTGAGCTTGATTAAAGCAGGGAAAGTTTTTCCGCAGGAAATCGACTGGCTGCTGTGCCACTATTCCTCTCACTTTTTCCGGGGACAAATTGTGGAACTTCTGGAACAAGCAGGCTGCATGATTCCTGAAGAAAAATGGTTTACCAACTTGTACACCAGGGGAAATACAGGCTGCGCGTCGATTTATTTAATGTTAGAGGAATTGTTCAATTCTGGCAAGTTGCAGCCAGGACAAAAAATCTTTTGTTTTGTCCCGGAAAGCGGCCGCTTTACAACGGCTTACATGATGTTAACTGTTGTGGAAAATACCAAGAAATCTAGGATTTCTCAAATCTCTAAATCCGTTGATGTTCCCGCAGCTTCTCCTCTCGAAAGCCTTAAACCGGAAAATCCCCACTCTCCGCAAGCTTATTTGTTGCGGGAGTTAGCCGGGATTTGGCTGAAGTTCGATCGCTCCATTCGTTCTGTTCCCATTGTCCGCAAATTGTACCGGGGAGAGTTTACAATAGAAGACTATCAAGCTTTGTTGTGCAATCTCCGCCCGCAAGTTGTCGAGGGTGCTCGCTGGATTGCGCGTGCTGCTTCTAACATGACTGACTTCCGCCTGCGATCGACTTTTATCGGCCACGCCCAAGACGAACACCGCGACTATCAAATGCTAGAAAAAAATTATGTTTCTGTCGGCGGCGAGTTGTCAAAAATTGTCGAATATGATAAGAATATTGGCAGCGAAGCTTTATCAGCTTTTATCTTCCACCAAGCATCGCGGGAAAATCCGGTCGATTTAATTGGCAGTATGTTTATAATCGAAGGATTGGGAAATCGGTTGGCCGGAAAGTGGGCAAAAGAAATTAAGGAAACTCTCGGTTTGCAAGACGAACAAGTATCGTTTTTAGCTTATCACGGAGTTAATGACGAGTCGCATTTAGCCAAATTAGAAAATTTAATTAATGCCGAATGGATGACGGATTATATCGCCCGCCGCATTGTCAAAACCGCCCGCGTTACTGCTCGTTTATATTTGCTGCAATTGGAGGAAATTTGCTAATGCAAAAGCTGCAAACACAAGATGCCGAAAATTTCCAGGATGAGCGGAAAATTCCTTATGCTACGAAACCCTACAACCGCCGAGATCCGAATGTTTGGGATGTCCTGTTTTGCGATCGGTCAATTCCCGTCGATTCCGTTGCAAAAGCATATATGATAAGGGATTTGCAAAACTGGACTCGCAGTTATTTGCTCATCCCGATTAAAGTAATTGCTAACTTGTTGCTGGCGGTAATTATGACAACAAAGCGCCTGTTGCCATTTCAATTTCGCGCTTACACTTTAATGCACAAATCTGCCGCATTTTTCCTAAATAACTTTGTATCGCCAGAAGCTTGTTATTTAATTGTGCGGCACATAAACGCGGGTTCTAACATTATCAACTTCTTGATTGATAACGGTCCGGACACCCAGATTGAAAAATCAAAACTTTATCCGCGCACAGTTAGCGATTTAGCTGACAATGCCTTTCTCGAACACGACTTAATTCTGTATAACTTTGTCTGGGATTACAACCAGGCTATGCTGACAAATCCCAACTGGTTGCAGATTGTCAAAAAACGGGGAATTAATTATGATAGTATTCAACCTGTGGAAGTTGAAATTGATTTTGAAAAACGCAGGTGGCTGAGGATTCTGGATTTAGAATCTGCGATCGAATTGTTTAAAGTATTTTATTCTCTGTGTTTGACTAGCGACGAATTTGCGCGAGCAGTGATGTCGCTTCAGTTAGATGAAAACTTTGGAGTGTACGTCAGCGAAATTACGGAAAATTGCGATTGGAATCATGTAATTGTGAACCGCCATCCGCTAGCGCCAAACAGTCCGTTTAATGCAGCGCGCGACTTGTTTTTGCACGGGATAATTTCGGAATATCTCTATCGGTACTTGGAACTGCGAAAAGAGATGAGCAATGCTGAAAATTAGAATTCATTAGCTCTGGCATAAAAACAATTATAGCCTTTCTCAGAAAGATGAGGTGATGTCGGGCATTGGGCATTGGCCCGCGCAGGGCATTGGGTATTGGCCCGCGCAGGGCATTGGGTATACCTCACTTTTTTGATAACCGCTATAAATAGGTTCCTAGCGAGGACTTTAGTCTGCATAAAACCCAAAATAATAAAGGAGAGCATCTCAGTTTGGTAAAAATGAAATGCTCCCAATTTTACTCGGAACAATTGCTCGATATGATAGGATTTGCTTAATCATCGAAAACCTCTAAGCTTATGTACCCAAGGAGTTGCCAAACATTGTTGATTTTTAGCTCTAATCACAAAGAAATATCAAGCTGCGGCTAGCTGTGAATTTTCCCCTACTTTCGACAAATCATGAACCACAATCCACTTACCTGTAATCGGATCGCGGTAAGTGATAAACGGATTAGATTTTAAAGGTTCACTGCAAGATTTAATTGCCATTTGTCCACACTCCTTAGAAATTGTCCTCAATAACTTCTACTACAACCCTATAATTTAATAATCGGCTATTTTGCCTAAAATCTGCGTGATTTATTCCTCAACAATAAGTGATATTTTAGGTGATTTTGGGTGATACATAACACGGCTTAATGTGATTGAAAGCTGCATTGGATGTGAGCAGTATCACCAACACTCGGAAAAACAACTCAGCCTTATGCTCTTTAGCCTTTACCTTCAAAACAGCCACTATTTTCAGTGAATATCTGATATTATTAAGTAAGGTAAAGACGTTTATCAGAGATCGCCCTCACAAATTTATGGTGCTATTTGGATTTGGCAAAAAGTCGAGCCTGCCCTCTCCCCAAGAGGCATTACCGGGACGGGCAGAGTCGATGTCGGTACCGGCAGCTCACTTTGTTAACGGCAATCCGCTAAAACCTCCCTTTCCAAACGGCATGGAAACTGCCGTGTTTGGCCTGGGCTGTTTTTGGGGCGCGGAACGGAAATTTTGGCAGCAAGAGGGAGTTTTTTCGACGGCTGCGGGCTACGCGGCGGGGATTACTCCGAATCCTACTTATAACGAAGTTTGCAGCGGGATGACGGGACACAATGAAGTTGTTTTGGTTGTGTTCGATCCGAAGGTAGTGAGTTACGAAACGCTGCTCAAAGTTTTTTGGGAAAGTCACAATCCGACTCAAGGAATGCGTCAGGGTAATGATTCGGGTACTCAATATCGATCGGGCATTTACACCTATTCAGCCAAGCAAAAACAGCTAGCTGAAGCTTCGCGCGATGCTTACCAGCAAGCTCTGACGGCGGAAGGTTACGGCAAGATTACCACGGAAATTATGGAGGCTCCTGAGTTTTATTACGCAGAAAGCTATCACCAGCAGTATCTTGCTAAAAACCCGAACGGTTATTGCGGTTTGGGCGGTACTAAGGTTTGTTTGCCTGCTATGTCTCAGGCTTAAAATTTTACGCGCCTTATGGATAGGGACAAATAGATTGGGACACCACAATGTTGCGTTTCTACAACATATTTCATGATACAACATTGTGGTATCTCTACAAAATATTTGGCGGGCTGTTGCTGCTAGCCCGCCATAAATATCAGGGTAGATTAGTAGTTGAAAATAGGTGAGAAATGCTGATGGGTGTTGTAATTATCAATCTACTAATATCTATGGTGTGTTTTTATATAGCTGCGAGAGTGTGGAAAATCAGGCGGACGATCGCACTTTTGGAGTTTCGGATTGCAGCAATCGATCGCTGTAGCAGCAATGTCCTGGGTAAATCACCGGATTTTTTTGCTAAAAGGCAACAAGGTGCTCATCAACTGCGACGGAATTATCAACAACTGGAATTGCAACTGCAACAGGTTCGGCAACTTTTGGGATTGGTGGGTTTGGGGCGAATGCTCTGGTCCAGGCGCGATCGAGCTTTGAGGTAAGCTATCCTAAAACCTATGGAGAGAGAGTAGTTATAAAAATGTCATCTAAACGTTCGGGATTATTTATTGGCGGTCTGTTGGTGGGTTCTGCGATCGGGGCCGTGACTGGGTTGCTGATGGCGCCGCGACCGGGCAAGGAGACGCGGCAGATATTGAAAAAATCGGCCGAGGCAATGCCTGCGTTGGCGGAGGATTTATCCAGTAGCGTGCAGTTGCAGGCCGATCGACTTTCGGAAACTGCACTGCGTAATTGGGACGAAACTTTGGTTAGACTCAAAGAGGCGATCGCGGCCGGTTTGGAAGCAACTCAGCGGGAACGCCAAACACTGTCGGAAACTGAAGCCGAAGTCAGTCCTGCGTCGCGCCCTCCCATCCGCTAATTGACTTAGCTGTTGGGGACGGGCAGGATACCCGTCCCACAAGAATTTCATCAAAATTGACGGTAAAATTAGATCCACATTTCCTGATGAAATCCCAAACCCTCCATCCCAGATACAAGTGAGCGATCCCATCTTTTGGTTAGGACTTTCGATTTTGCTAGTGGCAGTTAGCCTGACTGCTGTATTAGTGACTTTAATACCTGCGGTGCAAGCATTGACACGGGCAGCGCGCAGCGTGGAAAAGCTGGCTGACACGCTTTCTCGCGAGTTTCCGCCGACTTTGGAGGCGATTCGGTTGACGGGGCACGAAATTAGCGAGTTGACGGATGATGTTAGCGATGGGGTGCAAAGTGCGGGGGAGGTTGTCAAACAGGTCGATCGCAGTATTGGTAGTGCGAAGAAGCAGGCGCACAACGTGCAGGTGACAACTCGCAGCGTCGTGAGTGGGATTAGGGCTGCTTGGAAAACTTTAACTCGCCGGCCGTCGATTTCTGGGACAAATCGCCGTTCAGATCGGTTGTCGGCGAGTCAAAGAAGTGCGATTTCGCTGAGGGATTCGGGTTTGGATGACAGGTATTCTGGGAGTAATCGGGAATCGCCGAGGTTGAGGAGTGGCGAGGGTTTGGGTTTAGCGGAGGATGCGGAAGATTTTGAGGAAGTGTCGAAGGATTCTTGATTCCACCAAATTCCTCAACTTCCCTCAAGAGCACAGCCCTCCCACCAGCAAGAATTCTTATCCATAAAATCCATCAAAGCATCATACTTAGGCGAACCCTTTTGTTCCACATACTCCAAAGCCCCCCAACTTCCCCACTTACTAAATCCACCCACGTCCACGAAGTGCATGAAAAGACTGCCTCCAGCTTGCTTCCAACTATTGAGTAATTGGGTGTACATATCATACATTTCTGGACGCCTATTTAATTCCATAAAAAACTTGGTCAGTTTTTCGTTATTCTCAACTCCTTCAATACCTACAATATGTTGACCGCCCTCGTAAACAAATAACTTGAGACCTTTCTTTTTAGCCACATCTAAGAAATACCTAAAGTCATTATCAACATCGGGCAAACTATCTTTAAATCCAGGCAGCAACCCACCCTCTTTTAATTGCTTAAAAGCTTTGCCAAAGCCACCATCTGCGTCATTCAACCAAGACTCTACTGTGCTGACACTTTCTTTCCCGCCCAAGTTGCCGCTAAAATATCCAGCTATGGCTAGGGCATCAATGCCGTGTTGATAACAAGGTTTATTGCCCTCAGCTACCCAATAGGGACAATCTAAAGCATAGGTTTCTAACTCTCTCCAGGCTCTTTGAGTTCCCAAAACGCAGACAACTCGATTCTTTTGATCCCCAAAAACACCTTTCCAAATATCGCACATTTGAGCATTACGCATCCCGTGCCATTGCATAAAAGCATCGCCTTTATCTCCCCACTTCGCTTTACCTTGTTCCAAAGCATAATTGGATTGGGGAAATGACCAATTCCAAACCTCATTAGAATACTCTACATAAACTTTCAGCTTTGGATCTAAACTATCTTTGACCGTTTTAGCAAAGTTAGTCATATATTCATCCGTAGCCTGATGCGGCATATTAAACCAGGGTTCTGCTTCGAGTTTGTTAGATAAATTCACCATAACTTCTATGGGGACATTTCCTCTGTAAGCATAGGATACACTCTCTGGTTTAGGTCGCTTTGACCATTCTTTTTGTTCGGAACCGTTTGTCCCCATCCAGTCCATAAAACGCAAGACTCTAAATCTTTTAATCTTGTCTATAAACAGCGGATTAAATATTTCACCGCTTTGATAAAGCTGTTCATCTTGGGAGTGAACAACTTTAATATTGCGGATATAATTCCCTGTTTTATTGGGATCGGTAGCAGTAATTATAATCATGATGCCTCCGCCTTGTGTGGCATCGACATTAATGATATCCCTACCTGGTTTCGACGCAGCCTCATCTTTTTTGGCATCAAAGTTATATTCGATCGCACCCTCACCCTCATAAGTGACAATATATTGCCCTGAAGGATAGAGATTGGGGATTTCCCTGAGTAATAGGGTACTTACCCTCGTATATTTAGGAGCATCTTCGGGGGATGGGAGAGATTTCACCCACCCATTTTCATCAAGATTTAAAAGATTATATTCTTCTGTATCCCATTCACCCTTACAGTTGGGTTCTCCGCTGACGCATTGAGTTATCCATTGTCTAGAAGATTTGAAAGCATCTAAAAAGGGTAATTGTGTTGAGTAGTCAGCAATTCCACTAAGCCCAATTCCTAAAGAAGAGTTAGAATTTGAGGCATTTTTGATATCTGCACGTACAGCTACTTTGTGATCCGTTGGCTGACTTTTGGGAGCAATGTTAGTTGTTAAAGCCCAACATCCGGGAATGAAAATGACAAAAATTAATAAACCAAGGACAAAGCCCAGAGCTTTATTTTTCGAGCGTATATTTAATCGAGACATAAATTTGACTAAAAGTTTGATTGTTTTTGGTAAAAGTGAAGCGGGTAAGACTGTTTTATTTTTGATATTTTAACAAAAAAGTTCTTTTCAAACAATCAGCTATAAGATTATTAACATTTTGGCCTCTCAGTGGAGGGGCGATCGCCCATCTAACCGTCTCGATTCAAGTCTTCGGTTTTTGGAGTTTCTGAAGTTGAGGGGAATGTTAATTGGATGTTGATATCCATTGATATTGTACTTTCTTTAAAAGCTATACCAACTATTTTTACTAATGCTTCTGTTGGTAAAGAATTATTCATTTGAAATTCTGAAGAAGAGAGAGTTTTATATCCGGCTTCCTGTAGCCGATCGCAAATATTGCGCCAATTTCCTACAGGTTCGTTAGGTACATCTGCGAGTTTTTTCACATACTGGTATAAAGTTTTACATAAATAAACCTCTGCACTTTTGGAAGTCTGAAACAGTTGGCGGGCGATTTCGGCGGGGCTGCAACCGGAAAGCAAGCCTCGGAGGTAGAGTTTTTCGGTTTCTGTGAGTCCCCGGCGCGATCGGGGTGAGATTTGCCGTTTAGCTTCTGCGAAAGCTTGGTATAGCCTTTCTAAGTCCCAGTGTTTGCCGGCTTCGGCAAATAAGTCTTCCTTTGATACCATTTTCGGGTGTGTTGAGATATGACTAACGATAGAATAACCGAAATTGCTAGCGTTTGTTAGTTGCTGGCTAACAATAGGTAGTCTAGTATTAAATTACCGACTCATTGTCTAAGTGCAAATACTTAGAGAAGCGCGAAAGTGCGATCGCGATCGTTCAAATTTTGCCTGTTTAATTAACTTTCGTTAGTCAAACAGTTAGTTTTTGTTCCTTACACTGAGGTATTTCAATGGCTAAAGGTGATGAAATAGCGAAAGCTGCAGGTTCCGCTGCTGCGGGTGGTGCTGTGGGTGCTGGTGTGGTAGCTGCTACAGGTTTGACGGCAGTTGGTGCCGTTGGCGGAGGTGCTGGTATTGGTGCTGCTGCTGGGCCCGTTGGTGTAGCCGTAGGTGCGTTGGCTGGTTTGGCATTTTACGGGATCAGCAAGGCTTTTTCTGATTAAAGCTTGAATCGCGCCAGGGACTTAAGTCCCTGGCTAATAACTAGGTTGTTGATATTTAGCGCTTGTTCCACGAGTCCGCCAGGAGTTTAAACCCCTCGCGGATAGGTTGGTAAGCGCACAATCTATATCAATTTGAACCGCGAATTTCTAGCTCTAACTTAGCCCGTCCCTCAACTAAAAAGTGTCAACTTATGTCTTCTCAAGAATTTCAAGCAGCATACACCAGTATTGACAGTACAGGCACTTTCCTCTTACAATATCTCAAAGAATTCCGTGACGGACTCCGCGCTCAGGGAGACGACAACCAAGGGCTACAAAGCATTGAAAACGAGATCGACAAAGCTTTAAATGCTTTGCAACATCAGAAGTATCAAGTAGCCGTCATAGCAGCAATGAAAGCTGGCAAAAGCACCTTCTTAAATTCTATCATCGGTGCTGATGTGCTGGCGAGTGAAACTGCCGCCTGTACCATCTGCCGTACAGATGTCCGACACATTAAACCAGGCGAAACTCCTAAACTTTTAGAGTATCGAGAAGGAGAAAGAAAGCCAGTAATTCTTGTTGAGGGTGACGCAGGCGAAATTCAGCAAAAATTCCTGCTGCGTACCCGTGAAATCCGAGAAAAAGGCAATCCCGATAACACTACACGCTTTGAGATAGAGCATCCGATTGAAGCAATTAGTGAGTTATCTTCTCTCACAGGCTTTACTCTAGTTGATACTCCCGGCCCTAATGAGTGGGAGTCTGCAAACTTCAACATTAATGCACTGAAGCAGACAGCACTAGAAGCACTGCGAACCTGCAATGCCATTCTGTTTGTTTTAAACTACGCTTCCTACAAAGATAATGCAATTGCCGATTTGTTTAAGGATGTTGTCGAAAATCGCAAAGACTTTATAGCTGAGAACACGGGAAAAATTTATTTTATCCTGAACAAAATTGACCAGAAGACAGAGAGAGACAGAGAAATTGCTGATGTCATCAAGGATTTAGAACGATAGTTAGTTGGCTTTGGCTTTTGCAATCCAGTTATTTACCCTGCTAGTTCTCGACAAGGACTTTTAGCGAAACTGATTCAGCAAGAAAAAGCCACTGACAAGGAGATCAAAGATTTTGAGGATTTCTTTAGTGCCAAATATGCTGAGAGAGATGAAAAAGGTAGGAGAGTAATTCCTTTACCTGAAGAGATTGCACCAAGAGCTTTGCAAGATAGTGGTATCCTGAACATTCAAGAAACAGTCATTCAAAGGATTACTCAAAATTCAGGCTGGAATCTATTGACTGAGGTTTTGGCAGAAATTGATAAAGCTGCTAAGGCAATTGAGGATACTCTGAATACAGAAATTAAAGGTTGGGAAATGGGGATTGAATCCCTCAAACAAAAAGTAGAAGAGTACAGAATACGTTCAGAAAAAGCAACATACAAAGTTGAGTCAGTCAAAAAAGTTGTTGAGCAAGAAAAGCAAATACTAATCCGAGGATTTAGTCAAGGTATTGACACATTTGCCGATCGTGCTAAAGCCCAGATAGCCAGTGAAATTGATAAGATTGCCGAATCTCGCTCAGCTAAATCTCCTAAGTCAAAAAAAACTCCATTATTGCTCAAACCAGTAGAAGTTAAGACTAATAATGGGGGTTTTGGACAAATAGTGGGAGAAATTGGAGAAAGACTGTTAGGATTGATACCTTCTTTCGGTCCACTATTAGGAAAAGCATTCAAAGTCACTACGTCTTTGTTGGATGGACTGAGTGAGTCTATTCCAGAAGCTTTCAATACCTCTGTTTCTGAACAGATTGTTGATAGTGAAGAGTTTGATCCGTACATTATGCGGTGTAAAACTAAGGCTGAAGCTGAAAAAATAATTAAAACAATTAATGAGTTTTGTCCGCCATATATTCAAAGTTGGTGGATAGATACTCAGGATGAATTAGTTCGAGAGGGGACGAATATTCGCGAAAAATTGGCAATAATAATTCAAGAAGATATCCAAGAAATATCAGATGAATTATCTAATTATCTTGATGATGCTTTAGAAGTAAAACTGAACATAAACCCGATTCAGTTTCCAAGTTTTGATTTTCCCGGAATTGATGCACGAATTAAAGATGTACAAATGGCAGTGGTAGAAATAGAAAGAAAAAAAGGTAAAAAAAGTCGTTGTTGCGACTCGGATCTAGTCTATTATACTGATGAACCTGTTACCATAAATCGCAATTTCTTTGAAGTTAATTTACGACAAACATTAGAGTCAATAAATCTAAAAATAGGTCAGCAAACCTCTAGAAACAGAGATTTGTTAGAACGAGTTATTAACAAACAGGTTTCTACTGATTTCAGAAGTGCCGAAAAGCAAATCAATGATTATATCAACAGGTTTCAAAATGACTTCGATCGCGTCTTGAAGGAACGGAAAACGAAAGAATCTGAAGCACCAAAAATTCTGGCAAAGCTTGAGGCCAACAAAATTAAACTCAATGAATATCTCAGTGAATTGAATTCCATTCGTCAATCTCTCGATAGTTGGAAGCCAGTTAAGTAAAGTTAGAGAAAGTGCAATATCCCTTTTTCCCCCAAACAACCATGCATGGATCTCGCCTTTTCCATGTCGAATCCCAAAGGGGGTGAAGCGAAGCTATCCCGTAGGGAATCGCCCTTATTTTCCGAAAGTGCGATCGCTCTTATACCATGTCGAATCCCTGCATTGCGATCGCCCTTATTGTCCGAAAGTGCGATCGCCTTTCCCATGCCGAATCCCTGCATTGCGCTCGCTCCTTTCCATCCAGCTATCCCAAAAACGATCGCCCTTATTGTCCGAAAGTGCGATCGGATCGTATCAAGCTTTTATCCGTTACAAACTCATAGTAATACGACAGGAATGTGCGATCGGAAATTCTCAAAATCTTTATCAGTAGTGAAAATGCTGTAACCACGACGATGAGCAACAGCACATAGCAGAAAATCAGTATTTGAACCCTGAACGCCGTTACTGCGACAGGTATTGAAAAACTCTGCGGCTAACTCATAATCTTCAGTTGTTAGCTCTAAATCAGGAAAAGCACGAAGATACTCTTGCAATCGAATAAACTGTTCCTTGTAGCGCACCCCAGAAAGCACCTCCTGACGAATAGCCCCCAGTAAAACAACTCGTCCATCTGCAATCAAATCGCGTAGGACTTTAACGATCGCGATCGCATCATTTGTTGTGTTACGCCGCAATGCCAGCGACCAAACGGAACTATCAACAAGAACATTCATGTTGTTTGTCGCTGTTGCTTGTAGTTATAATCTTCATCGTAGTCAATAGTACCAAACAATTCCAATATTTTTAATTGTTTGCGACGTTGGATGTACTCGCGTAAAGCCGCTTCGATTAATGTAGTAGGTGTTTGATGGTTACTCAAATCAAGGGCTTCTTGAAGAAGAGTTTTGTCAATTTCGAGCGTAGTTACCATGTATTTTCCTCGTGCAAGTAGGGTATAACACAATTGCCACCGAACAATACTGTAATTTTAGTGTAGCACTGAAATTCCATCAATGGGCGACAAATACACGGGGGTCAATGACCCGAAAAGTTCATCTTTAGCTTGCGTCACTCAGTTTGTCGGCATCTATGAGGACTTGTCAAAGCTCGATCGCCCTTATTGTCCGAAAGTGCGATCGCCATTCCTTAAGTTAAAATATAAGTTGTCATATCCGATAATATAACTTATCAGATTCAACAAGGACAAGTTATGCCTGTAAACTGGAGAGAACATATCGTTAGTACCCCCGATGTACTGCGAGGTAAACCAAGAATCAAAGGAACTAGAATTCCCGTTAGTCTGATTTTAGGATATTTAGCATCAAATAACACTGTCGAACAAATCATAGACGAGTTTCCAGATATCGGCAAAGAACAGATAGCTGCTTGTCTTGATTATGCTCGCGATTTGTCGAACTTTGAAACAGTTGCCTAATGAGTTTAAGATTGTTCATCGATCAATGTGTTCCCTTATCGAACTTTTATTCCCCTCACATTCCTAAGCAACTGCAAGTTCATATTGCAGAACTAAAATTTCATATACCTTCAAAATAGCCATAGCATATTCAATCCCTTGATTGTCAGCAAATTCCACTAAATACTGACATTTTTTCCCGTATCATAGACTTCGACAACAGTTCCCACAAGTCCTACTGGCAAACTATAAAGCAATTCTCTGGACGGGTAAAGCAATGATTTATCGCTTCACTTACCCGCCCCAAACTAACATTCACGCCCTACTTATACCTTAACTTCCCCCCGCTAAACTCAGAAGCAACAATCATCGAGCCAATCCCCGCATCCGTGAATATTTCTTGCAGCAAAGCATGAGGAATTCGCCCGTCAATAATGTGAGCGCCCTTCACACCCTGAGCCAAACTTCGCACACAACAATTAACCTTCGGAATCATCCCCCCAGACACAACTCCCGACTCAACCAACTGTCTCGCTTCTTGAATATCCAACTTAGCAATCAGACTCTCCGGCTTGTGATAATCCTCCAGAATTCCCGCAGTATCAGTCATCAAAATCAATTTTTCTGCTCCCAAACCAGCGGCAATTTCCCCAGCTACGGTGTCAGCATTAATGTTGTAAGATTGACCGAATTGATCCGCCGCCACGCTCGATACCACCGGAATATAACCGCTGTTCACCAAAGACTCCAAAATGTTGGTGTCTACCCCGCTAACTTCACCAACAAATCCAATTCCCTCGCGGCCATCTGGACGAGCTTGAATCAGATTCGCATCCTTGCCGCACAATCCCACTGCTTTGCCGCCAGCTTGGTTGATTAACGAAACAATTTCTTTATTTACTTTCCCTACCAAAACCATTTCTACGACTTCCATTGTCGCTGCATCAGTTACTCGCAAACCATCCTTAAATTGCGGCTCAATTCCCAATTTTTCCAGCCAAATATTAATTTCTGGGCCGCCGCCGTGAACTACAACCGGACGCATCCCCACGCAAGCTAGGAGTACAATATCCCGAACTACTTTGTCTTTGAGAGTGCTATCTTTCATCGCTGCACCGCCATATTTGACTACAATTGTGCGGCCGGCAAAGTTTTGAATGTAAGGCAGTGCTTCGGAAAGCACCTCTACTCGATTAGTGTCCGAATTCCTAACAAAATCGCTTTGTTTGAGCATGGGTAATTTACAAAAGACTAAAAACTTAATTCTAAACTTTAATGGCTAAAGCAAATATCAACAGCTACAAAAATCACTTTTTCCCTGGAATTTATCGACGATTTGCCCGATCGCCCTTTTTGAGAGCTATCCTCATAATTATCATAGGTTTTTTTAATCATCTAGCTTGATATTTTGTCTTATAACTTATAAAATTCTTGGTAAAGTCAAGAAATGTATCGTTATCCTTGATTTACTGAACCTTATATGTTAACTGCTGTCGCCCCCAATTCCGAAAACCCTCAGTACACGCTACCATCAGAGGCTGACTCGTCCCCCCGAATGACGGTATTTTGCGATTTAGACGGGCCGATTGTCGATGTGTCCGATCGCTACTACAGCACTTACAAACAGGGATTAGCCGACACTCAAGCAGCCTGTAGCGAACGAGGCATCAGCCTCAACCTGCAAATCCTCAGCAAACAGCAGTTTTGGCAAATGAAGCAAAACCGAGTGCCCGATGCTGAAATAGCCAAAAGTTCTGGCTTGTCGGGAGAAGAAATTCACGTTTTTCTCGGATGCGTGAGTCGGATTGTCAATCAGCCAGACTTATTGCACCTAGATCGCATCCAGCCGGGAGTGCAATGGGCGATCGCGCTTTTGCACTCCCGCGGCGTGCGGCTGATTTTAGTCACCCTGCGGCCGAGAAATCAAGCCGTTCAACTGTTGCAAAATTACGGTTTAGCCAGACTGTTTACCAGCATTCGCGGCACTCAAATGCCGGATGCTGCCTACCACAACTATACAGCTTTAAAAACCGAATTGTTAGCTGAAGTTGCCGAAGAATTTCAGTCATCTCTCGGTTCGGCTTGGATGATCGGAGATACCGAAGCAGATATTCTCGCAGGACAAGCATTGGGAATACCTACAATTGCCGTTACCTGCGGCATTCGCAGCCGCCATCAACTGCAAAAACACCAGCCTAATTTCATTCTCAGCGACTTGATTATTGCCGTTCATCACTTATTAGGAGCGGCCCCAAAGGCGATCGTTGAGTGACAAGAGTTGACTGTTGAGTGTTGACTGTTAACTGTTAACTGTTGACTGTTAACTGTTAACTGTTGACTGTTAACTGTTAACTAATGACCAATGACTAATGACTAATGACTAATGACTAATGACTAATGACTAATGACTACTGACTAATGACTACTGACTAACTAAGATTTTTCTAAACTCCTAGTCATTTCCCACAAGTGATTGAGGGGAAAATAAATCACCGGAGCCCAAAGACTGCTGAGAATAGCAGAACACAAAGCCACTCGCTGGTGATCGCTCCAAATTTCTACTAAACCCCGATCGCCCATAGCCAAAAATTGTAGCCCCATCACCGTTTCCGCCACCACCGCCATCCCAAACACAATTAGGGCGATCGGAATCGGATCTCTCTCAACAATATCCGCCGGAATCGACCAGGTTTTCAGCAAAACAACCGTTAAGACTCCTACAACAACTAGACTCACAGCGTGGCTAGGATGAGGAGCAGTCATCGCATCTTGAAGAAACCCCAAAACCAAGCCCATGCTAGCAGCTCCCCAAACTGTACGTTTCCGCTTAATGCTCCAAGCTACCAACCAAATTAACAGCCAGTTAGGGCTAATTCCCAGCAATTCCATTCCCGGCATCCGAGTGGGCAATATCAGTAAGCACAGCAGCACAGAAACAAATGTAACGCCAAAGTTGAGAAATTTGCGCGATCGCCCAAACATTCTAGATAAAGCCTTCATTACTGCTTTTCTCCCCTATCCGGCGTAGAAGATTCACCAGCAGCATTCTTTTGTTCAACTTCCTTAGAGTGAGGGTAAATAACCGCCCATTCCAGAGAATTCATCGGTGCAGAAAACTCAACAACAGCTTCAGGAGCCGGAGTTTTATTCATATCTACGGAAACAATTTTTCCTACCGGCAAACCAGCAGGGAACAACTGACTGAAAGAAGAAGTTGAAACCACATCCCCAGGCTTGACATTGGGAACATTATCAAAAAACTCCATCACAGCCTGATTTCCGCCTTTACCGCGCATAAAACCCATGTTGCGACTGCGAGTAATTCCCACACCCAATTGACTCGTAGGATCGCTGACTAAAAGCACCAAGCTAGTATTAGGAGTAACACTGACAACCCGACCTACCAAACCGCCAGGGCCCATCACAGTAAAATCTGTTTTTATGCCATCATTACTGCCGCGTCCCAAAGTAATTTGCTGCCACCAATGGTCAGCGCTGCGGCCGACAATAGGAGCGACAATTCCTTTAGGTTTTTTAGCAGAAACATAACCTAAAAGCTCTTTTAGTTTTTGATTTTGAGCTTCCGATTCTAATAGCCGCGCTTGCAATTCTTGAGTCCGCGCCGAGATGAGTTGCTCTTGTCCTGAGCCGTTGGCTTGAAAAGGACGAGACACCCAATTGTAAACTTCAAACAGTGGAGCACCTTGTGTTTGTCTAACTCCCCAAGCAGCAGTTACAGCTAAACCTAAAAGAGCTATTGGTAGACGCAGATCCCACCACCTGCGGATTGTGTTTTTTAGCATAATCTCAGTAATGTAAAATTGTTATGTCAGGATTTTAGATTTGAGATGGCAGCCCTATTTCTAAATCCAAAATCCCAAATTTGTTAACTACATATTGCGCGACGACTGCCCGCTGAAAACCCGTTCCAATTGTTTGTTTTCCAAGACCCTACCCGTGCCCAAAACCACGCAGCACAGAGGGTCGGCTGCCACATGAGTGACAATTCCTGTTTCGTGACTGATCAGAGTATCTAAACCTTTCATCAGCGCCCCGCCGCCGGCCAGCATAATTCCCCTGTCAATAATATCTGCTGCTAATTCTGGGGGAGTGCGTTCCAAAGTACGCTTGACAGCTTCCACAATTACTGAAAGCGGTTCCGACATACTTTCGCGAATTTCTGGGCCTTTGATCGTCACAGTTCGCGGCAGACCGGAGAGCAAGTGCAAGCCCCGCACTTCCATAATTACGTCGTCATCCTCAGTCGTCGGATATGCAGAGCCCACTTGAATTTTAATTTCTTCAGCAGTGCGTTCGCCGATGACCAAATTGTGAACTTTTTTCATGTATTGGACGATCGACTCATTGAGTTCGTCACCCGCTACCCGCACAGACTCGCTGATCACCGTACCTTGCAAGCTCAAAACCGCAACTTCCGTCGTACCCCCGCCGATATCTATAATCATATTGCCAGTCGCCTCAGCAACAGGCAGTCCGGCCCCGATCGCCGCAGCGATAGGTTCATCAATTAAACGTACTTCTCTAGCGCCAGCCTGAGTAGCCGCTTCAATGACCGCCCGCCTTTCCACTCCGGTGACACCGCTGGGGATGCCAATAATTATCCGGGGCGAAACCAAGCTTCGGCCTTCGTGAACCCTGCGGATAAAAGTCTTGAGCATGAGTTCGGCAGTATCGAAGTCTGCGATTACCCCGTCGCGCAGCGGGCGCAGTGCTATGACATTCCCTGGCGTGCGCCCGAGCATTTTTTTAGCATCTTCTCCGACAGCCAGCGGTATTTTTAAGTCTTGGTCGATCGCCACTACAGACGGTTCTTGCAGAACAATACCTTTGCCGGATACATAAACGAGCGTGTTAGCAGTACCGAGGTCGATACCCATATCTCTAGATAAGGAAAATCGATTGAGAAGACCCACTGATTTGTACCCCCCCCCAAACTAAAATACTAATGTGTGCAATAATGTTGTTACAAAAGTGTAACCGAGGTGGATTCTATTACGTTTTTCATTCTGAGTCTAGTCAGAAACGTACATTGTCGATCGCGAGTTGAGTGAAGACTCGCCAATCATCCACAATCAATATGTTCTGGTAAGTGGGTGTAAAATCAGGATGAAGCCCTGATTCGCGCTCTTACAAGTTAAGCTGGCAGACGATCGCGAGTCCAGGAGAGTTTAACTACACCACCAATCGAGCACATTCCCGAAAAAGTTTATGAGTCTTAATGTTGTGACTTTAGTAGGCCGCGTCGGCGGCGACCCGGACGTAAAATATTTTGAGTCGGGTACAGTTAAGTGCAAGTTGACGCTGGCAGTGAGAAGACGATCGCGCAATAACGACGAACCAGACTGGTTTACTCTAGAAATCTGGGGCAAAACAGCGCAGATTGCTGCTGATTACGTTCGCAAAGGCGCTCAAATTGGGGTTACAGGCTCTTTGAAGTTCGATCGCTGGCAAGATCGCAGTACAGGAGCTAATCGCTCAATGCCAGTAATTAGAGTAGACCAGTTAGACTTGCTGGGTTCCAAACGCGACAACGAATTCTAGCATTTGGGTAATTGGGAAAATAATATTTGTGAATTGGGTGGCGGCTGGTGACTTCCGAAAAGTTAGAAATTGTTCAAACTGAGTATCAAGCGGGCAGAGTAGCTTTTGAGAGCGGCCGCTACGCTCGATCCGTCGAGAGTTTAGAAACAGCGATGGGTTTGGTCGATCGCAACTCCCGGTTGGGCGGCGAAGTGCAGATGTGGCTGGTGACGGCCTACGAAGCCTCTGGCGATACAGAAAGGGCGATCGAGCTTTGCCGCAAACTCACCCGCCATCCCCGCCAAGAAACCCGCCAGCAAGCCAAGCGCTTGCTATTCATACTCGAAGCCCCCAAACTCACCATCCCTCCCGAATGGATGGTGAAAATCCCCGATTTAGCAGCCTTAGATGAAAATCAATCAATCAGTTTTCAAGCCAATCCCAAGGCTGATATCAAGTACGCCAAACCTAAGCCCGTTGTACCGGAACCTGTAGATTTAAGTCAGGTAAATACAAAGGATAATCAGTTTATTTGGGTTGCGTTAATTGCGATATTTTTGATTTTAGGCGGATTATTTATTAATTATTAATCAGTTTTGGTAATTGGTAATTGGTAATTGGTAATTGGTAATTGGTAATTGGTAATTAATAGAATTTATCTAAGGCTGAATTTAGGCAAAAAATAGAATTTATTTAATACCAATTTCATAAAATAGTGCTACAGTTAGTATGTTTGTTTTAGACATCTAACTTTATAAAGCAGAACTCGTATTTGTAGCAGCACTTTGTGAAATTGGTATAATGCAGGACTTATGCAAGGAATACGATTTTCTGTCATTACGAGCCGTGGGAAGTATAAGCCCTTCGGGCCGGCTTCGCCAACGCAAAGGCTTGTTTTTCTTTACAAGTGCGTAAGTTCTTTGACACTCTCAGCGCTGAAGCGACTGAGATTCTTAAGAAATTGCCTTCTTAATATCCCTATTTCTAGGGTTCCCAAACTCAGTGCGTTTGCTCGTAGAGCGCACTGATATCTTTTGGGCGTTTAGGCGACTAGCGCCAAGTTTCGCGGAGTCCCCACGTACTATTTCCAAAGCTCTATCTCTGATAGTTTTAGCCGCACCAATGTCGGCGTGTTCGTGATAGCCACATTCAACACAGATGAACTTTTCGCCATTTCTGTTTGATTTTTCGATATGACCACAATTCCTGCATTCTTGGCTAGAGTGCTTGGGATTAACTTTAATTACGGCTTTGCTCTGCTTCACAGCTAGATACTCAACCTTTGAAATTAACTCGCCCCAACCTGCATCAGAGATAGAGCGGTTTAAGCCCTTTTTTCTTGATTGCCCATTCTTAAGGAATCTCCCTGTTTTCCAGTCGGTTTTTACTTGACAACGACGCATCATTCCAGATACATTTAAGTCTTCTAGGGCAATTACATCAACGTTGCGAGACACAATCTTATTGGCAACTTTCCATTGATATGCTTGACGCTTATCACTAACTTTTTGATGAAACCTTCCAACCCGGACAGCCGCTTTTTTGCGATTTTTACTACCCTTAACTTTACGGCTAACTCGTCTCTGTCTGATTTTGAGAGTCCGCTTAGCTTTTTTGTTAGTTGAAAACTTGGGATTTTTAACTTGGTAGCCATCAGAAAAATGAACCAGTTTAGTAATTCCCAAGTCACATCCTATTACTTTGGGATGCTCTCCCACAGGTTGAACGCTATATTCGGGTACGGATTTATCCTCAATTCTGATGGAGACATACCAGCCATTCTGACGTTTTCTAACTGTGCAAGCCTTGACAGTAAACCCATCTGGGATTGAGCGAGAGTTGTAAAACCGCATCCAACCCAGCTTGGGTAAGTAAATTTTATTACCTTGCAATTTTATTCCCATCACGCAGGTGAAGGATGTAAAATTACTGCGATTCTTGAACTTGGGAAAACCTCTGCCTTCAAAGAAATTTTTGTAAGCAGTATCTAATCGTTTAACATTCTGCTGTAAAACTGTTGAGTCTACCCCACTGTACCAAGGTCTAGCAACTTTCAACTCTGGTAATGCTGTAATTTGAATATCGCCAGCACTACGGCGCGGATTTCTAACCTTACCTTCCTTGTCAAGCTTTGAGTCTTTCCAGGGATTGCCTGTAGCTCCACTTTTGCTTACAGAGCTAGTCAAGGGACAAGCTTCACATCTGGTCTTAAGATCGCAGTAATCCCCCTGAATGAACTGCTGGTTGTATTGGGTAATCCTGTCGTTTAGGCACCAGTTGAAATGGCTCCTTAACATATCGATCCAATTTGCCATTTTCAAGCATTGGGTTTGATTAGGACGTAATTTGTAGACGTAGTTTGTTAGCAATTTTGCTCGCCTCCTTGTTTATATCTTACTGCTTTTTGCGCTTTTTAAATATTAAGAATTAAGAAAGACTCACGGCGGTTAAAACCGCCCGTGTCGCTTACATCTCAGGTCTAAAGACTCTGAGTTTTCCGCTTTACGACCATCTTTTATAATAATTCGTAGGTTGGCCCCTAGCGAAGTGAACCCTCCGTTTCACTCCACCCAACAATAATGAGAATTACAAATAGAGAATGGTTTTACCCTACCGAGGGCGAGAAATTTACAGCAGATAGCAGGTTTCTGAAGTAGGTATGCCGATCGAACAATCCCTCAAGGACACGGCACTGCCGTGTCCCTACCTACGATTTATCCGTACCTCATGCTTCCTGAAATTTGCTATGTAACTTTTTGTTGCCGATCGTGGACGCTCTAGATTTTAGCAAAACTATAATAGTGAAACAATAAAAGACAAGACAGGAAACCCGTTGGGGCAGTAAATCTAATTTCAACTTAATCTATTTCTCAGGAAAACAGCGACTTTAAGGAGTCGATAGAAAAACTTAAATTTCAACCAACGGAGCCTAAATTGTATCAAACATAAGTGCGCATCGCGATTTGTAGCAACAATTTAGTAACTCAACATCTAAAAACCTCATTCTGGCTTAAGAATAGAGGAATTCTATTTTGCAAATCAATTCGATCGCACCCATCAAACCTAAAAATATGAGGAGCGCTCAAAAATGGTAAATATTGTAGGCACTGCAGACATTGACACCCTAGTAGGAACTCCAACTCCTGACATAATTTGGGGGCTTGCCGCACCAGACAATCTGTCCGGGCGTGGCGGTAGCGACCTGATGTTCGGAGGTCCCGGAAACGACATCATGTACGGCAACAACGGCGCAGACTTCATCTACGGCGAGGACAACGACGATATTATTTACGGAGGCAGAGGTAATGACTTGATCTTGGGCGGTAAAGGTAACGATTTCCTAATTGGCGAAGAAGAGTCCGATACCCTGATAGGGGGTGCGGGCAACGATATATTTGTAGTCGGCAGGGGCAACGGCTTCAACGTGCGAGGAGGCCCGACAATCGCCGATGCAGACTTCATCACAGATTTTACCCAAGGTCAAGATAAAATCGCCTTAGTAGACGGACAAACAGCTTTTGAGGTAGCCGCTGTCACTGTTAACCTTAACGGCAGCAACGCCACAGCAATTAAGGAACTCTCCAGCGGGAATTTTTTAGTAGTGCTGCCTGGTTTAGTCAACTTCACAGGCATGGACTTTATCCAATTACAAGTTGCCGAAGGCTTCATCACCATTCCCCCGTCAGGTGCGACCGGCCCGACAGGACCCGCCGGCCCGGCAGGTGCGACAGGTCCAGCAGGCCCCACCGGTGCAACGGGATTACCGGGTATCCCAGGCCAACCAGGTCCGGTAGGTGCGACAGGTCCAGCAGGCCCCACCGGTGCAACGGGATTACCGGGTGTCCCAGGCCAACCAGGTGCACCGGGATTACCGGGTATCCCAGGCCAACCAGGTGCCACAGGTGCTACAGGCCCAGCAGGTCCCACAGGTGCAACGGGATTACCGGGTGTCCCAGGCCAACCAGGTGCACCGGGATTACCGGGTGTCCCAGGCCAACCTGGTCCCACAGGTGCGACAGGCCCAGCAGGTCCGACAGGTGCAACGGGATTACCGGGTGTCCCAGGCCCAGCAGGTGCCACAGGTGCCACAGGCCCAGCAGGTGCCACAGGTCCAGCAGGCCCGACAGGTGCGACAGGCCCAGCAGGCCCGACAGGTGCAACGGGATTACCCGGTGCGACGGGTCCAGCAGGCGCAACGGGCGCAACGGGATTACCCGGTGCGACAGGTGCCACAGGCCCAGCAGGTCCGCAAGGTGCCACAGGTCCAGCAGGCCCAGCAGGTCCGGTAGGTGCCACAGGTCCAGCAGGTCCTGGCGGTGGTGAAACTGGCCCCGCCGGCCCGACGGGTGCCACAGGTCCAGCAGGTGCGACAGGTGCCACAGGTCCAGCAGGTGCGACAGGCGCAACTGGTCCAGCAGGGCCGCAAGGTGCCACAGGTCCGCAAGGTGCCACAGGTCCAGCAGGTGCGACAGGCGCAACAGGTCCAGCAGGTCCGCAAGGTGCCACAGGTCCGCAAGGTGCCACAGGTCCAGCAGGGCCGACAGGCGCAACAGGTCCAGCGGGGCCAGTCGGCTTCGGGGGTTTGGGACTAAGTTACATCATTGCCCTTCAGGGTACATATCCATTACAAGACCAGGGGGGTGTTGATAACACTTTTATAGGAGAAGTTAAGCTGTTTGCTGGCGTCTTTGCCCCTAGGGGGTTTGCGTTTGCTCAGGGGCAACTGTTGCCTATCCAGCAAAATCAGGCTTTGTTCGCTGTGCTAGGAACTACCTACGGCGGCAACGGAGTGACTAATTTTGCTTTGCCCAATTTGCAAGGCAGAACTCCTGTCGGTGTAGGTGGAACTGTCTACGTAGGAGCGCAGCTTCCTTAACTGCTTTCGAGGCGAGAATTTTCACGGCAGTGACGCACCTTTCCCGCGTGCGGTAGGGACACGGCACTGCCGTGTCCCTACAAACCTGAAATACGCTGCAGGGCTTATGCTTCACTGCGTTTGCAATGACAATAATTTCATGTTTGTTGGCTGAGATATTGCAGCATTCTCAATCTTATCGTGGCAGAAACCGGGTTTTTGACGAAAAATATCCGCATTGATGCAGAGTATGAGCCAAAAACCCGGTTTCTTACCTCGGTACAAGAGGTCAGTTGGATTAGATTAAATAATTTCTTTCGATGCTATTATTTCCCAAGTGGCGAAGTCGCCTTTCACAAGCATTTTGATAAAGTTGTTCGGCTAATTTTGCTCCCTCTGCATCTCCTTTGCGAAGTAAAGCATATTTCAGAACGTCATAAGGTTTTTCGTATTGCGCTTCTGGATCTTGAAATCCAATGCGTTCGATGGCTTTGCCGTAACCTTGATGTTTGCCCATTGCGATCGACAAATGAGCCCAATGAATTGCTTGAGCGTTCAAGCCTGCATAGTAAGACGCATAGGCAGCCAACCAAGCTAATTCGGCAATTCCTGCGTGTTTTGTCAAGCCTTTGGCACAGGCATTTATGGCTTCTTGATAATCTGCTAAAGCCAGCCAGCATTCTGCTTCTCGATAGCAAGCCCAAGCTGCTTCTTCATCCCAACCGTTCAAATTTGCACAATCTCGATAAGCAATTATTGCTTGTTGGTTGTTGCCTAATTTTTTTAGGGTTTCTCCTAAGTAAAATAACCAGCGGGTATTCGTGGGTTCTTCCTTCACGAGTCGATCGAGTATTGCTAAATCTCGGTTAAATTTAGCTAAAGTAGCAGCAGCAGTTTTGGGGACTTCGGAAAATGCGATCGCCTCCATAAAACCCCGAATTCCGCTACCGCAGTCGAAGTATTCGTGAGTCGCGCCGATATATTTTCCAGTTGTGGGAATTCTAAATAATTTTTCTTTGCAGTAAGTTTTGTTAGTGTGGTAAACTAGAAAAACATCACCAACTAAACTGTCGATCGCCCCTCGAATATTATCGATCTGTGGGTGAATGCGCTCGTCTGTATCGAGGATAATTGCCCAATCTGCACTTATTTCTTTAGCGACTTCTAAGCTAAAATTGCGAGCAGCAGCAAAGTCGGCTACCCACTCAAATTTACGCTCTACGTATTTATCTCCAGCAACGGCGGAGGCAATGGCTAAACTTTCATCAGTAACACCCGTATCAATTACAATACAAGCATCAACCCAGTCGGCGACACTGACTAAAGCAGCTTCTATTAAGTCGGTATTATTGCCGGTTAAGGTAAGAGAGACAATTTTCATCGAGACAATCGCTAAAATAAAACAAAGACCAACTAAAAAGGCGATTATTATCGTGAGCGATTCCACCGGAGACCAAATTTTCTAGCCACACCCAGCATCAAAGAAACCGGGTTTTTCGCAGCTTTTCGTTAAATATCGATGTTTGTGGAAAAAACCCGGTTTCTGACCTGGAAATCAGGATTGGCTACAAAGGTAGATACTGAACGCAGTTAACTAAATCTTCAGGTTCGTTAACCTTAGCAATAATTTCCAAGTCACGAAACGGGCGATCGCCAAAAGTTACATTCTGTTGATGGGCATAGATAACACCAGCAAAATTGACTTGCTCTTGCTGGCGGCGGTTGGCTATGGCTAAAAAATCTTCGTCTTGTGTAAAAACAACGCGCTGAATATCCATTGCGCGATCGAGTATAACCGTATCTGGTGTGTTTTGATGGTTATCTTCTTGAGCTCTCAAAACATCTACATCTCTTTGTCTTAGTCCATTTGTAATCGGTAGAGGCACATTCTCATCCATATATAAAGCTATGCTCATTTAATTATTCCTTGGGCGCGGAGTTTTTTAGCCGCTTGAGATTCGCCCGCTTCTAATCTCAACTTTTCAGCATACTCGAACCGACGCTGCATATCGGCATCAAGCTCTTGTTTGTGATCCCAGTAGTAGGCTAAAGCAGAGTGAATTTTACTCAAAGTTAGGTGAGGATAGCTTTCTAGTAATTCTTCAGGACTCAAGCTGTAGGCTTTTACCGAAGTAATTAGTTCGACTACTTTCATAGTAGTCCCTGTGATGATAGGCACATTCTTCTCATCTAATTCCACGTATTTATATTCGGTTGCAGTTAGTGGCATAGTTTACCTCGTTTATGGATCTAATTTAATTATATCGATCGCCCTCTACCGTACAGCCGAAGAAACAACCGAAGAAACCGGGTTTTTTGCAGCTTTTCGGTGGTGTATCGATATTTTGGGAAAAAACCCGGTTTCTGGCCACACCCAAAATCGCTAAAATAAAACAAAGACCAACCTCAAAGGCGATTATTGTGAGCGATTCCACCATAGAACAGATATTGAAATTGGCAAGTCAGCGAGCCTCGGCCGCTGAAGTATACTACCTGTCGAGTCAAGACACGCCGATCGAATTTGAAAACAATCGCCTCAAATCCCTGCAAACCAAAGCACTGCAAGGCGTAGCACTCCGGCTGATTCACAACGGCAAAATCGGCTTTGCTAGTTCCACAGACTTAACCCGGATAGACGATTTAGTCGATGCAGCCATTCAAACTGCCGAAATCGGCGACCCCGCAGAATTTGAACTCGCCTCCAACTTCCACCTAAAAGGCCCGGAAACCACCTACACTCCGCCCACAACTGCCGAATTAGTCGAAAACGGCAAAAACCTTATCGAGCAAGTTCACGCCTACAATCCCGATATTATGGTAGATGTAGGCTTTCACGTCCGCAGCGGCCGCGTCAAAATTGCCACGACGCGAGATGTGTATGCCGAAAGAAGCAGCCAAATAGTCAGCGGGACGATCGCCGGAAATTTGGTCAAAGGAGAAGACTTTATGCAAGCATACAGTTACGATGTCGCGCGCGATCGGGCGATCGACACCAACAGCATCCTCCAATCACTCCTCGAAAAATACCGCCTCGCCGAACATCCAGCCACCATCGCCAGCGGTTCCTATTCAGTATTGTTCACCCCCAGAGCCGCCGCCAGCACATTAGGAAGTTTGTTTGATACCATCCTTTCAGGTCAAGCAGTCGTTCAAAAAGCCTCTCCCCTAGCCGACAAAATCGGCGAAACCTTATTTGACGAACGCTTCACCTTTTTTGAAGACCCAACTTTAGGCCCTTCCGCCTGTCCCTTCGACGACGAAGGTACGCCCACCACCCGCAAAACCTTGATTGACAAAGGAACAGTCACCGGATTTTACTGGGATCGCAGGTGGGCCGCTCGCGCCGGTGTACAATCAACCGGCAACGGTTTTCGCGGTGGATTGTCGCGCCCAGGCCCTGATTTGACTAACTTCTGCATTTCCCCAGGAAACACCAGCATCCAAGACTTGATTGCTAGCATGGACGAAGGTCTAATAGTAGAGCAAGTTTTAGGTGCCGGTCAATCCAATCAATTAGCAGGAGAATTTTCAGTCAATTTAGACTTAGGCTATAAAGTAGAAAAAGGCAAAATTGTCGGTCGCGTCAAGAATACAATGGTCGCAGGCAGCATTTTTGAAGCCTTTAAAAATTTGGCAGATTTGAGCAGCGAAGCCGAATGGGTAGGCGGTGCGGCATATTTGCCGAGTATGCTGTTTCAACAGTTGGGTGTCGCTTCAAGGCAATAAGTTGAGTGTTCCTAGAAAAACTTTTGCCATAAAAATGTGATGACGCTTGGCCCCAAAAACCCGGTTTCTACCAAAAACCGTCGGTGAAATCGCCAATACTGTTAAGAAACCGGGTTTTTATTCCGCAGTGCGTAATATCGTTTCCGGTTGCATCGGAATGATGTTAACTGTTAACAGTCAACAGTCAACAGTTAACGCCTGAATTTACTATTCCGATCGAGAGAGGATTTGATATAAGTCGAGAGTTGTCAGAAAAAAACAGAAACTGTGTCGGCAAATTATCGCTTTGCTAAGTCATGCAAATAGGAAAAAATAGGGAAAAGGTACAATGAAAGAGCAAAATGTCAAGGATGGAACTGGGAAGAAGAAAAAGCACTTTTTCTTTCTTTTACCTTTTGTTTTTTGCCTTTTAACTCTAGTGACTGGATGTGTTCAGTACGATGTCGGAGTCAACTTTCAAAGTCAAACTCGCGGCGAAATTGTCCAGCACATTAAACTGGGGGAAAAGTTGACCAGCTTCAGCAGCGAAACTGTTGGAGATTGGTTGAATAGCGTAGAACAGCGGGTGAAGTTGCTGAACGGAAAAACTAAACGGCTTTCCGAGACAGAAGTTAGGGTGACTATTCCTTTTAATAATGGAACCGAGTTACAAAACAAGTTCAACAAATTCTACAATCCGATCGCACAAACCACCAAAAATCATCCCGTCGCCAGTAAGCTAGAAACCGATTTACCGAAGTTTGAATCTCACATGGATGTCAAGCAGAATAATTTGTTATTGGTGCTGCGAAATCGGTTGAGTTTGGAATTGGATTTGCGCTCTCTTTCTCTGCTTTCCTCAAACGGCAGTTTGCTACTGAGTCCGGGGGGACTTTTGGAGCTAGAATTTAGCTTGAACACGCCTTGGGGCGCAGAAAGTATGGAAACTGTCGCCGGTGCGCTCGTACCCGAAATTTACCGCGAAGGAAAGCAGTTAGTTTGGAAGCTTAAACCAGGGGAAATTAACTATTTGGAGGCGACATTCTGGATTCCGAGTCCCGTAGGAATAGGGGCGTTAATTATTGCCTTATTTGTAGCGGCGGGCGTTGCTTTGAAATATCAAATATTGCCAGGACTCGGAATCGGGAAGAAACCGCAAAACCTCGGCCAAGCCTAAAGAGGATATATTTGAGCGGGGCGAGTCATATCGTGTCCGGTTGATTACCATAACAAAAACGGTTCGTAGTGCGGATGACCGTTTGCTCTTAAGTTACGGACGCTGACTGATGTACTGCGAACTTTATCTAGGAAAATACTTCGGACAGTCTTAGGCCCGATCCAATATCTGAAACCCATGCTGGCTATAGTGTGGACTATTTTTTCTAAGTTTAAGTTGAGCCTTAAGTTTGAAAAAAAGATTAAAAATGTGAAGGCTTGCACTGTAAAGCTTCCAGAGGCTTTAAAAAACTTTCCGAAGTATTGCTTAGGATAGAAAACTTAATAACTTAAGCACCTCTTACAGTTTTCTTTCCTGCAAGTTGCGAGATAATAAGGAGGTAGATACTCTGGATTTGCATTACCAGGCTCTTCCTGGTAACGATCCAATTTAGGATAAAAAAATCTGTTTTTTTCTGGGTAAATGTATCAGTTTAAAATCTAAAAGTTGTTCGCTAGCGAAGTCGTATCAATTCCGGTTGCACTCATACATGATGTTAACAGTTAACAGTCAACAGTCAACAGTCAACGCCTGAATTTACTATTCCGATGAAGAGAGGATTTGATATCAAAGAATCTAAAATCTAAAATCTAAAATCTAAAATTGAATGGTTGTTTCCAGAGACGAAAATGGTTTAGAAACGATTTCTGAGGGGATCGCAATTTTAATTGATTTGGCAGAACGGGGAGAAATCAATCCTTGGGACGTGCAAGTCATTGAAGTGTTCGATCGATGTTTGAGCAAACTGACAAACGCCTGCGATGCCGATAGGGGTACGGATTTCTCCGATTTGTCCCATTCGGGTCAAGCGTTTTTGTACGCTTCAATGCTGGTGCTGCTCAAAGCAGAAAGTATCGTTCTCTCTGAACCCCCCGCAAATCCTGAATTCGACGAGGCCGCGCTAGAAGACTCAGAGCATTCGGGAGGGCGACATTTGCCGCAGCATTTGGAGCGACAATTGCGCCGTCGCGGTGTCGCTCAACTCCCACAAAAACGCCCGGTGACTCTCCCGGAACTAATCGAGCAGTTGCAGCTTATGAAAGCAGCAATGGAGCAGACAGTTGCTCCTCGCCGCCGCCCGACCTCAAAAATGCGATCGCAAGCCGCCCAGGCTATTTTTGAGCTAGCTCACCAAGAAAATCTTGTGGAAACTGCTAGCGAACTAGAACGGCTTCTGACAGGGCGCGGGTCTGAAATTGATGAGGGTTGGCTCGACTTGGAAGAACTTCTGGAACTTTGGCGCCATCACGATTTGCACTCTCCTGTTGACGCCGAGTCCCCGCTATCGACTGGAGAAGTTCACTTGCCAAATCATGACCGCGTGGGTGTTTTTTGGGCGTTATTGTTGCTGTCGGCTCAGTCTAAAGTAGAGTTGCTTCAAGAGGAGTTTTACCAAGACCTCAAAATCCGACCGCTGTGAACTGAAACGGCATGGTAGTCAACTGGGGAAACCAATAACTCTCCCCCTGCGTCGGTTAAGACTTTAGGCAGAACCTTGCTCGCCGACATTCTAAGGCTGAGTATGAAACGCGGACAGCCAGATTGCGAAGTTCTGGTTAATTCTCGATACCTGATTTTTTAAATCTAGTAAATAGGGAATAAATCATTAATAGCCTGGTACGATGTCGCCTATAAACAAGTCGGGATTGTGCTGCGATCGCACCGATCGCAACCGCTAGCATCTAAGTGTTGAGTTGATATCAATTAATAGAGGGTTGAGGAAGTTAATAATGAAAGCGATGATTCTGGCGGCCGGTAAAGGCACTCGCGTCCGTCCCATTACTCAGACAATACCCAAACCGATGATTCCGATCCTGCAAAAGCCAGTGATGGAATTTTTGGTTGAATTGCTCCGCCAGCACGGGTTCGATCAGATTATGGTCAATGTTTCTCACTTGGCCGACGTGATTGAGAACTATTTCCGAGACGGTCAAAAGTTTGGGGTACAAATTGGCTATTCTTTTGAAGGGCGGATTGAAGACGGCAAAATGATTGGAGAAGCCATCGGTTCCGCTGGCGGCATGAAACGGATTCAGGATTTTTCACCGTTTTTTGATGATACTTTTGTGGTACTGTGCGGGGACGCTTTGATTGACTTGGACTTGACTGCTGCTGTGAAGTGGCACCGGGAAAAAGGGGCGATCGCTACTATTGTGATGAAATCTGTTCCTCGGGAACAAGTTCCCAGTTACGGAGTGGTGGTGACAGACGATTCTGGCAGAATTAAAGCTTTCCAAGAAAAACCTTCTGTAGAAGAAGCTCTGAGTACCGACATCAATACTGGGATTTATATTTTTGAACCGGAAATATTCAATTACATCCCTTCGGGTAAGGAGTACGATATCGGTTCCGAGTTATTCCCCGCGTTAGTAGAAGCAGGGGCTCCGTTTTACGGAATTAGCATGGACTTTGAGTGGGTGGATATCGGCAAAGTTCCTGACTATTGGCGGGCAATTCAGAGCGTGCTGTTGGGAGAAATTAAAAATGTTTCAATTCCGGGAATTGAAGTGCGCCCCGGCGTTTACGCTGGTTTGAATGTGGCTGTGAACTGGGATAAGGTTGATATTACCGGGCCTGTTTACATTGGCGGGATGACCATTATTGAGGATGGAGCAAAAATTGTGGGCCCGACAATGATCGGCCCAAATTGTTGGGTGTGCAGCGGGGCGACTGTGCAAAACAGTGTGATTTTTGAGTATTCCCGTTTAGGCCCAGAGGTGCGCTTGATTGACAAACTGGTGTTCGGGCGCTATTGCGTTGACAAAACCGGAGCTGCGATCGATTTGCAAGAAGCGGCGCTCGATTGGCTGATTACTGACGCTCGCCAAGTTTTACCTACTCAACACGGAGAAGAGCGGCGGGCGATCGCAGCAATTCTCGGTAATCTTTAATAATTGGTATAGCCTTTCGAGCGTAACATCAGGTGCTAGGAGTGGGCATAGGCCTCCGTAGCCTCCGTGGGCATACCTCACCACGCGATCGAACCGCTATAGTGGGTATTTTTTAAAGGTAAGGTGCTGGTAACGAGTAAAAATCTTGTAGTGAGGACTTTAGTCCGTAAAACGCGAACTAAAGTCCGCACTACAAACCTATCGATCGGACGCGATATGATTAATTACGACTGAAGATAGGTGTACTGGCCCAGACTTCGTTCGTAATTTTGCAGCAAAAGTTGGGCTTCAGAAAGAGTAATTTTATTTTGCTGCAAAGCTGCTTCTGTCTGACGGCGAATGCTTTCAACCAAGCTTTCTGAATCGTACTGTACGTAGCTGAGGACTTCTTTCATAGTGTCTCCTTTCACCACGTGCTCGATATGATAGCCAGAAGGCGTTAGCTGAATGTGAACTGTATTTGCATCGCCAAATAAGTTGTGAAGGTTGCCCATAATTTCTTGATAAGCACCTCCCAAAAATAGCGCTAAATAGTAAGGTTCTCCCGGCTTGAGAGTATGCAGTTCCAAAACCGGCTTGACATCTCGCAAATCGATAAATTGGTCTATTTTGCCGTCGCTGTCGCAGGTTATATCGGCTAAAATACCGCGCGCAGTAGGTTCTTCGTCGAGTCGGTTAAGGGGCATAATTGGGAACAATTGATTGATTGCCCAACTGTCTGGTACTGACTGGAAAACAGATAGGTTGATGTAATAAATAGACGCCATCACCTTTTCTAGGTCTTCCAAATCGTCCGAAACGTATTCTTTTTGCCGCGCGATCGCCTGTATTTTATCGCAGCAAGCCCAGTACAACTGTTCGGTTTTTGCCCGTTCCGCAATTCCCAAATAGCCTAAGTTAAATAAACTGACTGCTTCTTCCTTAAATTGGATCGCATCGTGATAGACTTCTTGGTAATTTTCTGGTGTGATTGATTGGTAAATTTCGTAGAGATTGCGCGGAATAAGATGCGCGTTTTCGTCTACTGGTTCTGGTATTTCTCTGGGGACATCGCTAGTACCGAGTACGTTAAAAACTAAAACTGATTGGTGAGATGCGATCGCCCGCCCGCTTTCGCTGATGATAATTGGTACAGGAATTTTCCGCTCGTCGCAGGCATCTTTCACTCCCGCTACTACGTCGTTTGCGTAGTTTTGCATATTGTAGTTTTTGGAAGTGTGGAAATTTGTTTTAGAGCCGTCGTAGTCAACGCCGAGCCCGCCGCCTACGTCCAAGTAGTTCATATTAGCTCCCAATTTAGCTAATTCTACATAAATGTGGCTGGCTTCTCTAATGGCATCTTTGATGACGCTAATTGAGGAAATTTGAGAGCCGATGTGGAAGTGCAGCAACTGCAAACAGTCGAGCATTCCTGCTTGTTCTAGTTCGCCGACGGCGCGGATAATTTCTGGAATTGTCAAGCCAAATTTTGCCCGATCGCCCGTGGAACCTCCCCAGCGGCCAACGCCTTTGGTAGTGAGTTTGGCTCGCACTCCCAAAACAGGTTTAATTTTTAATGCAATGCTGGCGGCAATTGCGAGTCCTACTTCCTCAATTTGCTCCAGCACAATCACGGAAGTTTGCCCTAGCCGCTGCGCCAAAATTGCGGTTTCTATGTATTCGCGGTCTTTGTAACCGTTGCAAATCAACAAAGCGCCAGGGGTTTTCAAAGTCGCCAAAGCGATCATTAATTCTGGTTTTGAGCCGGCTTCCAGTCCGAAGTGATGGGGTTGACCGAAACGCACCAAATCTTGAACTAACTGTCGGTGCTGGTTGCATTTGACTGGAAAGACGCCGCGATAGACATTTTTGTAACTGTAGCGAGCGATTGCTCTGGCAAAACAGGAATTTAAGCGATCGATCCGATCTTCCAAAATATCGGAAAATCGAATCAGCAGGGGCAAAGCCAAATTGCGCTGTTTGAGCGATTCAACCAGTTCGTACAAGTCGAGGGAACCGCCGCGATCGCCCTTGGGAGACACTGTAACGTGACCGGCGGCATTGATCGAAAAATAGGGTTCGCCCCAGCCTTGAATGCGGTATAGTTTCTCGCTATCTTCTATTGTCCAAGATTTTTGTGGCTGTTCAGCAGCGGCTACCAAAGCACCGTCTGAAGGAACCAAACTCGTGACTGTTGGTGGCTGAGTCGATAGCGACTCGGTATCGGAGGAAGCAACGGTAGCTGGGGAGCTCATCTTATTGAAAACCTCGAAATGAGTGGTCAAATAGATAGTCTATCCCAGATATCGGGTTTCCTGATGCAGTGGAAAATTCACTAGGCCAAACCGGGCATAGGGCAGAGGCCGCCGTGGCCAAACCGGGCATACCTCACCACGCGATCGAACCGCAATATTCAAGCTGTATGTAGGAATGGATGTAAACTCGCAAATCCGGTTTCCCAGTTTACGTGCGCCACGAGTGCTGTCGGGCGATCGATCGCCCGACACACTCTAACCAAAAATCACCTCCGGCGGTGCCATGTCAGCCCCCACAATCATCGCCCCGTTGTGAGACTTCTTCAAACCCGGCTGAGGCGCTTTTTCTTGGCTCTTCGGAGCCGGCGCAACAGAGGCGGGCGGTTTCACCTGCGGCTCAGGTACTGCATTGGCGCCCGGTACTACAGGTTGCTGCGACAGCCAACCCACACCCCCGATCGCCCCAGCCATCAAAGCGGTGTAACCGAGGTATAAATGCACGGGACGCATTTGAAATCCGTCGGCTGAATCCGAGTCAGAAACAGACAAATAGGTGTTAGCAATTACCAGACTCGGAGCCGGTTTGGGCAAAGCATTCGCCATCGCGGTGCCGTCTAGTCCCAAGGCATCGCCCAACCTGCGGATAAAACCTCTAACGTAAATATCCTGGGGCAGTTTCTCAATTTCCCCATTTTCGATCGACTCAATGTGGTGCAGCGGGACGAGAGTTTGACTGTGGAGTTGTTGGAGGGATAGCGATCGAACTTGTCGCCCCTTGCGTAACTCTATACCCAACTCCCGCAGAGACTCTTCTCGCTGTTCAACTGCGATTGCTGCTTCTTCTTCCTTGGTGAGTTTTTTGGTCTTGTTGAGAAAACCGAACCCCGGAAAGGATTTTGCAGGGGCGATGACAGTTGCTGGTGCAGCCGACTCAAATTTAATTTCGTCTTGATGCGCCGGTTGTTCTTCTTGTGAAGAGTGATTTTCTGTCTCGCCATCTTCAGTCTCGACCTCGGTTTGGGGGGGCGCTTCCACAGCAGCGCTGCGCCAATAGAACACAGGATCGGGTACTGACGGCTCTAATTCTCTAACCGATAGGGCGGCGGAAGTTGCAGCAGCGAAAGTCTCTTCTACAACTTGGATTTCCGTGTTGTTTGGTTTGCCAAACCTGTCAAATGCCAGCTTGACAGCTTCTCTGCTAACGGCTCTAATTAAAATTTCGGCTGCAGATGCTGCTTCGCCCAACATGGTTTGCAAGCTAGCTAGAGCGTGGCTGTAGGTGTCGCTACAGAGGAGTTCAGCTTCTATTTGACCGAGGACAGAACGAAAACTTTCTTGAGAAATTTCAATAGTTGCGTGATCTGTCACCCCAAAATAAGCCTCGGGTTTCAGTGCCATGATGTTTGTGTTGTCTTGCTAGAAGGTATCTGAATAAGTTCTTCGACAGCTTGGCATTGATTCCGGAGGGGGATCGGGGGAGAGGTTCGATCGTTCGGACTTGAGTCCGCATCAATTTGGGAGGAGGATCGGGGGAGAGGTTCGATCGTTCGGACTTGAGTCCGCATTGATTCGGGAGGGCGATCGGGGGAGAGAGAAAGAATTCCCAATTACCGATTACCGATTACAATTTTTTAGATTTTGTGGATGCGATCGAGCAACCAAAGGGATCCGACAATTCCGACAAAGTGGGCCACCGTGGCGTGAGTATTTGCCAATACCACAAATATGTCCAAAGGCTGAATAAATCTGCTGAAATCGACGGCGGCACCGAACAAAGCTTGCGGCTGAGCTAGAGATTTGGCTAAAAGCGTGCCGCTGATGGCTTCTGCACCGATCAGCGTCAGCAGCAGTCCTGACAAATTGCCGATCAAAGTCAACTGAACCTGTTTGATGGTGTCTGCTTTTTTGGGGCGGACAGCGCCTGCGGGCGATCGCAGTTGTTTCGACAAGCGAGTGAAACCCCAAGCGCGAAATACGCTGTAACCAAGAACTGCCAGCCCGCAAATTGCAAAAAATACACCGCCACCGGTGCCGGCACTGGTTGAGCGGGCAGCAGCGGTGGCGCTAGGGATGGCGAAGGGGATGGCAAAGAGCAAAATGATCGCCGCTACCACCGCTAGCACTAACTGCATCCAGAAGCAAATCCAGCCTGCTGTACGAAGGGCAAAGGCAACTCGCTGTACGGCTACAGGAGGCTTATCGGTATCTAACTGATTGGTCATATTTTCAGCGGATATAATTAAGTGGCTTGAGTTAGCAGCAGTTTTTTTTAGCGCGGACGGTTGATGGCGGTTAACCCTCTTTATAATGGAAGCAGAAATGTTTAAGATTTGTAACTGACATTCGATTTCACATTTGAACAGCGTCGATCGCAAGGTATATAAAGCAATGGCACAACTACAACCCACCGTCACTCCCAAACTCGAACAACCAAAGTTTGGCTTTAACAGCTACGCGGAACGCCTTAACGGTCGAGCTGCGATGATCGGTTTTTCCCTAACTGTAATTATCGAGTATGTCACAGGGCAGGGGTTGCTGGCCTGGTTAGGTCTCACCTAATTTTAGCAATGGCGCGGTCAGTCGATTTGAGATTTTAGATACTTCGGCTTCGCTGGCTCACAAGTTTTAGATTTTAGATTTGACTCCACAGATTCATCTGGGAGGAGGAACAAAAGTCTAAAATTTGGGGATTTACCCTGAGCTAGCGTCAGGGGCTGATATCAGTTTGTGGGCCCCTCAGCCTCACAGTTGGTCTGGACTGTCACTCGCAAGGGTGTCACCCTGCTGACCGCGACAACTTCGGGAATTGATTAGAATATTAATTAGAACAGGCCCAGCGACTTGTCAATCGAGAAACATCGGTTTAGAGAATGCAAGAGCTAGCTTTGGGAGCGATATTTCGGGTGAAATTTTGATTTGACAGGCTTGGCAATTTAGCCTCGCTCCCGTACAATTCCCCACAGGGGAGCAGATTAATTTAGGTGAAGCTAGTCTCAGCTAGAAATCCCGATCGCACCGCCCACTCTAAGTTTTAGAGATTGTAAATAAATATAGAACAGAGTAAAACCAAATGAATGCTTCATGGACGCGACTTTTGAGGTCTGCTTACCGTAAAGAGCCAATTACCAGCTTTATTGTGACGGTGGGCGTTGTCGATGCAGCGATCGGCAGCATCGGCGCTAGCGGTTCTTTGTTGGCTTTTGGGCTTGGTACTGCTGGGGTGGCGATGGCCCTCCGCTGGTGGCAAATTTACCGCTCTGGAGCCGAACAATCCGCCCCTGCTACCGAATACTATCTTCCTCCTCAGTCTTCTCGATCTCAGTTACCCACGCTCAACAACGTGTCTAAGAAAAATCCTCCTTATTAAGTCGATCGCGCAATGGCACTCTGGAATGTGGCGATCGACTTTCTAGGGCTGAGGCCGTATCGAGATCTGACCAGAAAAGTCTTTCGCTGCTCGATTTTTGAGGCTTGGTTAATGAATATTTCTGTTGCCGAGAAATTATACCAAATTGGCTCCGTAGCTGCCTGTAGCGGTTTGTCTGTGAAAACTGTTCGCTACTACGAGCAAATGGGCTTGTTGTCTCCGGCGGTAAAACGATCGCCCGCTGGTTATCGGTTGTTTGGCGAGGCAGTATTCAAAAGATTGGCGTTTATTAAACGATCTAAAACTCTGGGTTTGAGCCTTCAGGAGATTAAGGATATTTTACAAGTTCGCGATCGGGGGGACTTGCCTTGCTCTGAAGCAAAACAGCATCTAATTTTGAAGGTAGAGGAAATTTCCGGGCAAATAGCAGCTTTAGAAACTTTGAAAGGGGAGTTGCAAGGTATTCTCAACTGCTGGGAAGAGCAACCCTCGCGCGATCGGATTAGTAGCACGATTTGTCCGAACATTCAGCGGGATTGAGCAACGGCAAAAAGATACAAAAAAAAGGGAAGGAATTATGGGTTTCCTTCCCTTGCTTGGTTGTTTTGTGGTTTGTTTGGTGTTTCGAGCGATCGCTTTGAGCTTTTAACTGTTTTCGCAGAGTTTGCCGTTGCTTTTTGAGCTGTCGAGCACTGGCCGATCCGCCTTTACCTTTGGAGTTTCTGCCCTCGCTGCGAGGAGACTCCCAACTTTTTAGTCTCATGTTGTTGTTTTTTTACACTACTTTTATAATACACCGCCACAATTTCAGTGTCAAGTATTTTTTAGACAGATGTTTGCTAGTATCGATCGTTGACTGATTGGACTTGCTACTTGCTATAGTGATGCTGCGCCTACAAGCGCCCGGAGGCGTGATAGTGCGCGTTGCACACCCTACAATTAAAGTTGTTTGCGGGAAATTATTAATCGAAATATTCCGCCGGAATTGCAGCATCGGTAAAAATTGGCAAAGTATCCCAATTGTTTACCCATTCCGGCAATTGCGCTACTTTTTTGAGCTGAAGCGACAATTCTATTAAGGAAAATTCTAAATTATAAAAATCTTGAATAATTTCTGCTTTCAAAAAGATTTCATTTTGAGTTAAATCGGGAGCGTTAGTCGCGATCGCAATGGTGTTACCCTGGTCTAAATTGAATAAATAAACTTGTGCGAACACACTTTGAAGAGTTTTCACCGCCGCCGCATTAAACTTTTGCTTGTGGAACAAATTGACAACTACAGCACCCGCGCTTGACAAACGAGTTTTGCAGAGTTGGTAAAATTCTTGTGTCACCAATTTATAAGGCATATAGCCGCTACCAAAACCAGCATCCACAAGAATTATATCATTTTTTATGGTGGTATTTTGTTCGGCAAGATATTCGCGACCATCTAGAATGGTTACTTTTAGTTTATCGTCTAATTGAATTCCAAAAAACTTTTGAGCGACTTCGACTACTATGGGGTCAATATCTGTACATTCGACGATCGCATCAGGGAAATAGTGGTGAAAATAGTTGGGAATGCTGCCACCGCCAAAGCCGATTATATATATTTTTTGGGGTGAATTTTTCCAGACTAATGCTAGCATCATTGCTCTGGCATAGGGAAAGATTAAATTTAGTGGATTGTTGAGATCTAGAATTGACCGAATACTATCTTCCTCCTCAGTCTTCTCGATCTCAGTTACCCACGCTCAACAACGTGTCTAAGAAAAATCCTCCTTATTAAGTCGATCGCGCAATGGCACTCTGGAATGTGGCGATCGACTTTCTAGGGCTGAGGCCGTATCGAGATCTGACCAGAAAAGTCTTTCGCTGCTCGATTTTTGAGGCTTGGTTAATGAATATTTCTGTTGCCGAGAAATTATACCAAATTGGCTCCGTAGCTGCCTGTAGCGGTTTGTCTGTGAAAACTGTTCGCTACTACGAGCAAATGGGCTTGTTGTCTCCGGCGGTAAAACGATCGCCCGCTGGTTATCGGTTGTTTGGCGAGGCAGTATTCAAAAGATTGGCGTTTATTAAACGATCTAAAACTCTGGGTTTGAGCCTTCAGGAGATTAAGGATATTTTACAAGTTCGCGATCGGGGGGACTTGCCTTGCTCTGAAGCAAAACAGCATCTAATTTTGAAGGTAGAGGAAATTTCCGGGCAAATAGCAGCTTTAGAAACTTTGAAAGGGGAGTTGCAAGGTATTCTCAACTACTGGGAAGAGCAACCCTCGCGCGATCGGATTAGTAGCACGATTTGTCCGAACATTCAGCGGGATTGAGCAACGGCAAAAAGATACAAAAAAAAGGGAAGGAATTATGGGTTTCCTTCCCTTGCTTGGTTGTTTTGTGGTTTGTTTGGTGTTTCGAGCGATCGCTTTGAGCTTTTAACTGTTTTCGCAGAGTTTGCCGTTGCTTTTTGAGCTGTCGAGCCCTGGCCGATCCGCCTTTACCTTTGGAGTTTCTGCCCTCGCTGCGAGGAGACTCCCAACTTTTTAGTCTCATGTTGTTGTTTTTTTACACTACTTTTATAATACACCGCCACAATTTCAGTGTCAAGTATTTTTTAGACAGATGTTTGCTAGTATCGATCGTTGACTGATTGGACTTGCTACTTGCTATAGTGATGCTGCGCCTACAAGCGCCCGGAGGCGTGATAGTGCGCGTTGCACACCCTACAATTAAAGTTGTTTGCGGGAAATTATTAATCGAAATATTCCGCCGGAATTGCAGCATCGGTAAAAATTGGCAAAGTATCCCAATTGTTTACCCATTCCGGCAATTGCGCTACTTTTTTGAGCTGAAGCGACAATTCTATTAAGGAAAATTCTAAATTATAAAAATCTTGAATAATTTCTGCTTTCAAAAAGATTTCATTTTGAGTTAAATCGGGAGCGTTAGTCGCGATCGCAATGGTGTTACCCTGGTCTAAATTGAATAAATAAACTTGTGCGAACACACTTTGAAGAGTTTTCACCGCCGCCGCATTAAACTTTTGCTTGTGGAACAAATTGACAACTACAGCACCCGCGCTTGACAAACGAGTTTTGCAGAGTTGGTAAAATTCTTGTGTCACCAATTTATAAGGCATATAGCCGCTACCAAAACCAGCATCCACAAGAATTATATCATTTTTTATGGTGGTATTTTGTTCGGCAAGATATTCGCGACCATCTAGAATGGTTACTTTTAGTTTATCGTCTAATTGAATTCCAAAAAACTTTTGAGCGACTTCGACTACTATGGGGTCAATATCTGTACATTCGACGATCGCATCAGGGAAATAGTGGTGAAAATAGTTGGGAATGCTGCCACCGCCAAAGCCGATTATATATATTTTTTGGGGTGAATTTTTCCAGACTAATGCTAGCATCATTGCTCTGGCATAGGGAAAGATTAAATTTAGTGGATTGTTGAGATCTAGAATTGATTGAGCTACCTTGGTGGTGAAGGTTTCTGTGTCTGCTAAAAGTAGGAGTAGGAATGATTTAATCTTTTTGACTGCTATGCAGTTTTCGCCATAATTTTGTTGAAATAGAGTGCCGTCTGGTTGTTGCTGCAGCCAATTGATTTGTTTGCGAATAGCTGCAACTTTGCTATTTTGCCGATCGCCTAAATAATCACTCATACGATTTTAGATTTTAGATTTTAGATTGGGGAATCACTGATGACTATCATGGTTGGGAGCCGACCTACAGTTTCATTCTTTTTGGGAAGTGGTATCAAATCTAAAATCTTAAATCTCTCTTCTCACATTTAATCATTTCAAACTTAATAATAGCGCAATTCCTGCGATCGCCCCAACGACCCCCAAAACTGCCCGAAAGCTGACTTTTTCGCCTGCTACCACGGCTAAAGGCAGTACAAATAGGGGACTGGCAGAACTGAGTGTTTGAGCAATTGCTGCGGGCGCATATTTCAGCGAAGTTTGTTGCAGGAAAATTCCGAGATAGGTTCCTAAAAAAGCTGCTAAAATTATTGCACCTAATATTTTTGGCGCTTTTAATTGTTTGCAAGTTCCAAGGTTTTTTGGGTTTAAAAAGCATAGCATGACTGCAATTCCCCCGCTCAAACGCAAAGCCACTGTCCATAAGGGATCGATATCTATTTGATTGAATGCAGCGCGAGATAAAACTGCTCCGGCGGCGTGGGCTGTTTGTCCTAATAAACTAATACCTAATCCCAGCCAAAGATGTTTTGATGGTAAGGTGGTTTCGGCTGTTCGTTCTGAAATTACCCAAGCTACGCCGCAGATGGTTAAAAGTATGCCTGTACAAGCAATGGGCGATAGCTTTTCTTGCAAAAATAGGAAGCCGAGTAAAGCAGTTAAGGGGGGAGATAGGGTTTCTAAAAGCAGCGCTCGCCTCGCACCTAAATATTTTAAGACGACAAACCAAGCAGTGTCTCCGAGGCCAATTCCTAAGGCGCCGCTGATCAGCAGCATTGCTAAAATATTGGAGTTGACGGCGGGGAAGGATTTTCCTAAGATTAGTACAGTGACTAAAAGCATGAAAAGGGCGATCGCGCCTTTGAGGAAGTTTAGCACCACTGCGGGGATTTGCTGTCCTACTCGCTGCCAGATTGTGGAAGATAAAGCCCAGACAAATGCAGCACCTAAAGCGGCGATTTCACCCATAAAATTTGTTGATTTTTGACTGTTGATTTTTGACTGTTAAGAGGGCGGGCACGGGGGCACCGCCCCTACGGACTGTTGACTGTTGACTGTTGACTGTTGACTGTTAACTGTTAACTGTTAACTGTTAACTGTTAACTGTTGTCATTAGTTACCGATGCCCAATGCCCGATGCCCAATTCCCAATTCCCAATTCCCAATTCCCAATTCCCAATTCCCAATTCCCAATTCCCAATTCCCAATTCCCAATTCCCAACATAAATTAGGGCTCCAGACTTATCATCTGAAACCCTATATTTATTAAGCTTTTTTATTAGTGGGCAGGGAGAGAATCGAACTCTCATACCGTAAGGTGTCAGATTTTGAGTCTGATGCGTCTACCAATTTCGCCACCCGCCCTTTTTATCGGTTTCACCATCATAAAGCGCCGATCGATTTTTGTCAAGCAAAGATTCATAATCTTTTGAACTTGCCCAGCGATCGATCTCTCTGGCGCGCAATACTGGTACAGGATGCGACAACTGAGCCGTTTGAGCTTGTTTGAGCATTTCTCCCAGTTCCGTGCTGCTGAGGTCATCGTAGGCTCGCGCCTGGGCCAAAAACTCATCGACATTCAGTTTTGGAGCTAAAGTCGGCGAACCTCCTGCCAGTTTCATCAACAACGATGCTACCACTCTTGGGTCTTGGGTGGCGAGCAAGGCGGCGCGATCGCACGTAAATTCTGCACAACGCAACCATTCCAACATTTGCGCCTGCAAACCCTGAGCGAGTACGGTTCCCAGAGGGGAAATTTGACCGGCGGCCAATACAATTAAATTAGCCAGAGTCAGGTAAACTCCGTGTTCGCACTTCAAATGCCCCAACTCGTGAGCGATTACTGCTTTAACTTCTTCGTCTGTGAGCAAATCAATCAGCGAAGTGTGCATCACCACAAAAGGCTGTTTTCCCCGCATCGCAAAGGTGTAAGCATTCGGCATCGGATGCTGGCGGACATAAAGCTGCGGCACCTCCAAATCCAGAGTTTTGCAGGCATCCAACAGCAATTGATGCAGGTGCGGCAATTGATTTTCGCCGACTTGGACGCTGGAAGCCAGATTTTCGAGCCTGAAAAACTGTTCGCCAAGTTGTCCCAGCAACTGCCGCACAATCAAATCTAGTCCGGGGAGTTGTTTGAGAGAGTTGGTGGCTGCCAAGTCTAGCGGGTGGCGAAACTGGTCTGCTTTTAAACCTCGGAGCGGTATGTTTGACATTTTAGTTGTGAGTCATTAGTCATTGGTCATTAGTCATTAGTCATTAGTCATTGGTCATTAGCAATACTTCGGACAGTTTGAGTTTTTGATGGCAAACAGTAGAATCAGGACGACCGGGCAATATGTCGGCATTGGATAACGCTGACTACATACTCCAAACCTAAGTTCAACTGTGTGGACTTGTGACCTCAGAAACCCGGTTTCTTGCGTAATTTGTCGTCACTAAATACAAAACTTGTAGAAACCGGGTTTCTCGCCTCTGGGCGCGGACAATCAAACTGTCGCTACGTATTGATTAGTCATTGGTCATTAAAAAAGATTGAATTTTTTTTCTTCTTCCTACTGACTAATGACTAATAACTAATGACTGCTGACTAATGACTGCTGACTAACTAACAGTTTAAGCTCGATCGCACGGGATTGACAGGAGCCTCAGCCTTAGTTTGGTCTTCTCCCTCCTTGAGACGCCGCATTTTCGCTCCCAATTTTTGCAGCTTCACCTCCAATTGCTCGTAGCCGCGGTCTAAATGCTGCAAGCTGCTGATTGTGGTTACGCCGTCGGCTGCAAGTCCCGCCACCACCAAAGCCGCTGAAGCCCGCAAATCTGTTGCTACTACCGGCGCTCCTGAGAGCATCGAGACTCCGCGCACTACGGCGACATTGCCTTTAACGCGAATGTCTGCGCCCATGCGGTTGAGTTCTGCTACGTGGCGCAAGCGGTTCTCAAATACTGTTTCTTTGATGATGCTGTCTCCTTCGCTCAGAGTCAGCAAAGCCATAAACTGAGCTTGCATATCTGTGGGGAAACCAGGATAAGGCAAAGTTTCGATGTCTGTGGCGGTGTGGATTTTGCCGGGAATTATTCGCAGAATGTCGGGGGATTCGGCAATAATTTTCGCCCCCATTGTCTGCAATTTGGCAATCACTGCAGTCAGGTGGTCGGGAATGACCGGCGACAAACTGATTTCTGAGTGGGTGATGGCTCCTGCGATTAAAAATGTTCCGGCTTCGATGCGATCGGGAATAATTGAATAGTCTACCGCGTGCAGTCTCGGAACTCCCGAAATGACGATCGTATTTGTACCTGCGCCTTGAATTTTGGCTCCCATCGCGCGGCAGAAATTTGCCAAATCGATGACTTCCGGCTCTTGGGCCGCATTTTCAAGGACGGTTTCTCCTTCGGCCAGAGTCGCCGCCATCATCAAAGTTTCGGTTGCGCCGACGCTGGGGTAGTCCAAATAAATTTTGGCTCCTTTGAGACGGCGGTTGGGCCCTTTGACATAAGCGTGAACAGTACCGTGGTCGATGTGGACTTCAGCGCCTAGGGCTTGCAGGCCGCGAACGTGGAGTTCTACAGGCCGCGCGCCGATGGCGCAACCTCCGGGTAAAGGCACTTTAGCAAATCCCAAACGGGCTAGCAGTGGCCCGATGATGAAAAAGCTCGCCCGCAGTTGGCTGACTAATTCGTAGGGGGCTTGAGCGTCTATGAGGTGGCTGGCGTTGATGTCTAGAACGTCGCCATTTTGCTCTAATTTGACTCCTACAGCCGAGAGAATTTGCCTCATGCGGGCGACGTCGGCTAGACCGGGAACGTTGCGGAGACGGCAATCGTCGGGGCACAGTATCGCTCCCGCCATGACGACTAAGGCTGAGTTTTTCGCGCCGCTGATTTTGACGTGTCCTTTCAAGGGCTGGCGACCCCAAATTTGTAATAATTCTTGGTCGCTTTCGGGTGAAGCTGACAGGTTAGACGAGTTCTGAGCTGGTGTAATGGGTTTGCCCTCCATATGTGGTTTGTTACTTTATACATTATTAATTTTGGTTCGATTTTACCGGAAAGTTTTTAGATGTCCAGGGGGTATGTTAGAAATTTCAGGTATGTTTTTTACTGGGATTCCCTAGGGGCATGGATTTCAGGTAAGACCGCACAAATAATCTCGATCGATCGTAATTTAATTATTTGTATCAAAGTTGACTTGAGGTGGCTTTCGGTGTGGTTGCAAATGTGACACCGTTCTCAACCAGTTTTTTGGGTAGCGCGTGACTGGGGTTGTTGACAAAAGTCTCAACAACCTGTTCGATCGACAATGCTGGAAAATTAACATATTGTCGATCGCACCAATGCCTGTGTTACTCTGTGACAACAACCTAGATAGAGCCAAAGCTAGTCCTAGCATATGGTTCACATTAAACGGATCGAACTAACTAACTTTAAATCTTTTGGCGGCACAACGTCCATTCCCGTGCTGCCAGGTTTTACCGTGGTTTCCGGGCCCAACGGTTCTGGGAAGTCCAATATCCTCGATGCTTTGCTGTTTTGTCTGGGACTTTCGACTTCTAAGGGAATGCGCGCCGAACGTTTGCCAGATTTGGTAAACAGCGGCCAAAACAAGCGCGGTACCATCGAAACTAGCGTGACTGCGACTTTTGCGCTGGAAGATGTGGGCGATGAATGGTTCACCCAAGCTGAAGATGAAGATGGGGAAGAAAATGCAGCGGATGATTTGTCTGTTGAGTCTGTTGAAGCAACAGACGTAGAAGCAATCGAAATTCCCGAAAGTGAAGACAACAACGGACAATCATCCAATTTAAAATCTCAAATTCAAAATCCCAAATCGCCCGATGATTTATCTGCTGAAGAAGTCGCAGAAATTGAAATTGCGGCAAATCAAAACAACGGACAATCATCCAATCTAAAATCTAAAATCCAAAATCTAAAATCGGATGAATGGAGCGTAACGCGCCGACTCCGAGTAACTCGTCAAGGAACTTACACTTCAACTTATTACATTAATGGCGCACCTTGCACGCTGACTCAACTCCACGAACAACTAAACCGCTTGCGGATTTATCCCGAAGGTTATAATGTTGTTTTGCAAGGAGACGTTACTAGCATTATTTCGATGAATGCTAAGGAACGACGAGAAATTATTGACGAATTGGCGGGAGTGGCTCAGTTCGATCGCAAAATATCCTTAGCTAGGCAAAAGTTGGATGAAGTTAAGGATGTGGAAGAACGCAGCCAAATTGTGGAAAAAGAGCTGATTTCTCAGCGCGACAGGCTGGCTTCCGATCGCACAAAAGCGGAAAAATATCAAAGGTTGCGGGCAGAATTTCAAGAAAAGTCGCAGTGGGAAATTGTGCTGAGATTCCGCCAGTTGCAAAAGCAAGAATGGAAACTGCGGGAACAAATCGAATCGGGCGATCGCAATATTGCTTCTCTCACCGAACAACTGGAAACAATTAGCACCCAAATTCAAGAATCAACTGCCGAACTTGACGCGCTAAATGCCCGCGTTAAAGCTTTGGGTGAGTCGGAATTGTTGGCTTTGCAAGCAAGTATTGCGACTCAGGAAGCCCAGCGGGGACAATTGCAAAACCGCCAACAGGATTTGGAAGCAACCGCCGGACAAATGGCGGCCAATATAGCACAAACTGAGGAAGAAGTTCGACAATTTCGGCAAAGTTTGGAGCAAATTGAGGTTGAAATATCTTATATTCAGTCTCAAATAGGAGTTTTGGAGGAACAGCGAGACGCAGCGCGGGAAAATTTAGATCGGAATAGAGATGTTGCAAATGCGATCGCCTCTACTGCAGAAGCTTGGGTGCAGCAGCAAACGGAACTGCACCGCCAAATCGAAACTATTCAACAAACTTTGGAACCCCAGCGTACAGAACAAGCTACTATTGGCGAAAGAGCCGATCGCCTGCAAAACCAAATTCAAGAACAAAACCAATCGCTGCAACTATTGGAACAGGAAATTGCAGGCAAAAAAAATCAGCAATCCCTACTTGTGGAAACCAAAAATCTGGCATCTTTGCAAGTAGAATCGCTGAATCAGATTTTAGTTGAATCCGAACAAGAATTGCAACTGCAACAGGAAACTCAAACTCGCTTGCTGGAAGAACAGCGCGAAAGACAGCGCAAGTTAGACAAGCTAGAAGTGCAGTTTCAAGCATTGCAAGAAGCGACAGGCACGTTTACTGCAAAAATTATCGCGCAAAGCGGAATTGGCGGAGTTTGTGGCTTGGTGGCTCAACTGGGCAGGGTGGATCCGCGCTTTCAGTTGGCGCTGGAAATTGCTGCAGGCGGCCGTATGGGTAATATGGTGGTGGAAAATGACGGTGTGGGGGCTGCGGCGATCGAATTGTTGAAGCAAAAACGGGCGGGACGGATGACGTTTTTGCCTTTGAATAAGATTCGAGGCGGCCGGTTTTCGGTGAATGAAAATTTGCGGCGCGCGGCGGGGTTTGTGGATGCGGCGGTGAATTTGATTGATTGCGATTCGCGCTATCAGGAAATTTTTGCTTACGTTTTTGGCAGTACGGTTGTGTTTAGCAATCTGGGCGACGCGCGCCGCTATTTGGGACAGTACCGGATTGTTACTTTGGATGGGGAAATTCTGGAAACTAGCGGGGCGATGACTGGGGGAAGTTCTAGTAATAGGTCAACTTTGCATTTTGGCACGGTTGATGCTAGTGTGGCGGCGGATGAAGCCCGGACGATCGCCTTTTTGCAAGAACGTCTAGAGGAAATTGAGCGGATTTTGGAACGGTGCAAAATTGCGATCGATCGCGCTGCTGTTGCTGTCAAAACTCGCAGCCAAGAATTGATGGAGGCGAAACAGAATTTACGCGAAAATCAGTTGCGGTGGGAACAGTTGGATTCGGAAATTAAGAAGTTGCAAGCGCAGCAGGAACAAGTGCGATCGCAAATTGCTAAAAATACTCAGGAATTAACTGATTCGCAGTCGAGATTGCAGTTGTTGGAGAGGGAATTGCCCGTCCAAGAAACTCAATTGCAGCAGTACCGCCAAACTTTGGCGCAGTTGGAAGAGTCCAACAGTCACAGCGAATGGCAGCAAATGCAGTCGGGTTTGCGCGCGCAAGAAGCCGAACTGCAAGAGCGAGAATTGGCTCTCAGAACCGCCCAGCAGCGCCAAGGAGACCTGAAAAATCAATTCGGGCGTTTGGAAGAGAAAATTAAGGAAGGCAGCGAGAAATTGCAGGAATGGCAAGTGCAGCAAAATGCGGGGGCGGATGCGATCGCTGCTATTGTTTCGCAGCAGTTGGAACTCGATCGCCAAATTGCTGAATCTAAGGCTGCTTTGGCTCAAATTGAGGAAAAGTTGGGGGTGGAAAAGGGCGATCGCGATCGGGCAGAATCTCAATTGCGAGAGCAGCATTTAGCCAAACAACAGTTACAGTGGCAGTTGCAAAAACTCCACGAAACCCAGCAAGAACGCCGGGAACAATTAGCGGCCGCCCGCACTCTCTTGGAGGCGCAGCGGGCGGAAATGCCCGATCCGGTGCCGTCAATTCCCGAAGATGTTGAGAAAGCCAATTTGACTGAATTGCAGCAGGAAGTAAAGGCGCTCGCCAAACGCATTCAAGCCCTAGAACCTGTGAATATGCTAGCCCTCTCAGAGTACAACCGCACTCAAGAACGCCTCCAAGAATTGAGTCAAAAATTGACGACATTGGCCGGAGAACGCACTGAACTGCTGTTGAGAATTGAAAACTTTACCACGCTGAGGCGGCGCGCTTTTAAAGAAGCTTTTGATGCTGTTAACGAAAACTTCCAGACTATCTTTGCGGAACTTTCCGAAGGGGACGGGTATCTTCAGCTAGATGACCAGGAAGACCCCTTCAGCAGCGGTTTGAATTTGGTCGCTCACCCGAAGGGGAAACCGGTACAGCGGCTGGCTTCTATGTCGGGAGGCGAAAAATCGCTGACGGCGCTGAGTTTTATTTTTGCGCTGCAACGCTACCGCCCGTCTACGTTCTACGCTTTTGATGAGGTGGATATGTTTCTGGATGGGGCAAATGTGGAGCGATTAGCTAGAATGATAAAACGACAGTCCGAACAAGCCCAGTTTATTGTTGTGAGTTTGCGGCGACCTATGATTCAATCAGCAGAGCGTACAATTGGTGTTACTCAAGCGCGGGGAGCTTATACTCAAGTCATAGGACTTAAGTTGTAGTCTCAGTGTCTCAGTCGATGACCGCACCCAAAAACGGATACCGTGCGCCCGACACTCCGAAGTTGAGAGATCGAAATTTTAGAGTAAGGTTCAATCTCCCAGATTCAAGGCGAGAGTAAATCTAAAATCTAAAATCTAAAATCTAAAATCGACCGACGGTGTTCAGTGATATATATACTTGATAAATCAGGATTAAACTTATAATGACATCCGAACAAATCTGCCAACGCTCCGATATTCTAGGCACTCAAGTCATCACCCGCGACAGAGGTAAGCGCTTGGGTGTAGTCAGTCAATTGTGGGTGGACATCGATCGGCGAGAGGTTGTGGCGATCGGTCTGCGCGATAATATATTCGCAGTCGCTGGAATGCCGCGGTTTATGTTCCTCAGCAATGTTAGCGAAATCGGCGACGTGCTGTTGGTGGAAGATGAAAGCGCGATCGAAGATGATGTTGATGTTGAAATCTACAGCATTTTGATTAACAGCGAAGTTATTACCGAAACCGGCGAACTTTTGGGTAGAGTGCGCGGCTTTAGGTTCGACCCCGAAGACGGTAAGTTAGTTTCTATCATCATCGCTTCCCTAGGAATCCCCCAAATCCCCGACCAAGTTCTCAGCACTTACGAGTTAGGGATTGAAGAAATTGTCAGCAGCGGCCCGAACCGCTTGATTGTGTTTGAAGGTTCCGAAGAAAGGCTCAGGCAGCTTAGCGTAGGTTTGCTAGAGCGCGTAGGTTTGGGCCAAGCACCTTGGGAACGCGAAGAGGACGAGCAAGGGTATTATCCGAAACCCGTTGCTACGGAATATCAATTAGGGCCGGGCGTGCGGATACCTGCACCGGAAATGCGTAGCAAGGTAGCTGCACCTGCATTGGAGGAAGTTCCTTGGGACGACGATTCGCAGTGGAACCGGCCGCCGGTGCGACAGCAGATGCGCGCAGTAGTACAACCCCAGTCGGCGATCGACGATTATGAGGATTACGAAGAAGATAATTGGGGCGGCGAAGACGATTACGAAGAAGAAGAGTACGAACAAAAGCAGTACCTTCGCCCGGAGATTTCTCGCCCGAAGCAGCCTGTGGTTGAGTACGAGTATGAAGATGATGTGGAGGCCGATGCTTGGGCTGACGATGAAGCACCGAAGCCTTACAATGCTCCTCGGGTAAATATCCCTGAAAAAACTAAGACTCCTGAGTACGAGGAGGAAGCGAATTATTAGAACTCACCACAGAAGTAGTAACACACCGGTTTTAACCGGTGGCTACAGATATGGCAATCCTTGCAGGATTTGCACATATCTAGGCGTAGTGGATGGTGCCGGCCTACCCCCATTTCTTCCTGGTAACGAGTAGCCACCATCTAATATCATTTTTTCAAAGATGTGGTATAGATGAAATCTTAGCCCCCCCTTACTAAGGGGGGGTTGGGGGGGTAATATCTAGCGCTACTTTATGAAATTGGCATAATATCATGTTCGGTTGATTATCATAACAAAAACGGTTCGTAGTGCGGATTCGCATTCCGCACTACGAACCTTAATGCAGTTAATCGATCGGACATAATATAAAACATGAAAAAAGGCAGACTCAAAAATTTTACATTCCGATTAATAACCTATCTAATTTTTCCAATATTGATATCTGCAACCAGCGCTGAAATTGTCTTGCGAGTTGCCGGATACAAACCCTGGCAAATAGAAAATGTCAATGTGGCGGTGGAACCGAAAGGTAACTTTTTCACTAAAGATTCGCAACTCGGTTACAAGCATTTACCCGGAAAATTCAAAGTCACGCTTAACGGCAATTACTCGTTTAATGCCACTCATCTCAATAATAGTTTAAGAATAACACACCCGCTCAACACCTACAATCAATCGTCAACCAAGCCGGAAATTTGGATATTTGGCTGTTCTTTTACCTACGGTTGGTCATTGAATGACAGCGAAACTTATGCGTGGTTGTTACAAGAAAAATTACCTAAATATGAAATAGTAAATTTTGGCGTTAACGGCTACGGCACGCTGCACTCGTTTATTCAATTTAAAGAAGCACTAAAGCAAGGAAATAAACCCAAAATTGCCGTAATTGCCTATGCCGGATTTCACGATAGGCGCAATACTTTATTGAGGGCGAGAAGCAAACAAATGGTTGCTTGGAATAAACTCGGCATTCTGTTGCAGCCCGATGCTAGGCTGAATGGAGAAAATAATTTTACCTACAGCATGAAAAAACTTGAATATCGCGAGTGGCCGCTAATGCGAGTTTCCGCCTTAGTAAATTTGCTGGAGGTTAATTACGATCAATTTGAGGAACAATTGTACAAAAGTCACGATGTTTCTAAGGCAATTATTGAAGAATTTAACCGAGTGGCTAAGGCTAATAATATTAAGTTAGTTGTTGCGGGAATTAATGCGGGTTCTGCTAAGATGTTGGATGAGTTAAGTCAGGAGGGAATTGCGACGGTAGATATTTCGGTAGATTTGAAAGTACCGGGAAATAATAATTTACCCCATGATATTCATCCGAGTGCGAGGGCGAACCGGCAATATGCGGAAAAGTTGGATGTTTTTTTGCAAGAGTTAATGAACCGCGAAGGCGCGAAGGGCGCTAAGGAAGAATGAGGAAGTTTTGGAGTTAATTAGGTTTTTTAGAGTGATGGAAATATTTGATTTTAAGTTGCGTCGCAAGTTTCTGATTGATGGACTTTTTCTGTTTTTAGTTGTTCTGGTAACAGTTGGAGTAACGTCAATTTATGTATCTACCGAACGTACTTTTTATTGGTGGGATTACGCGGGATACAACACCGCTACAGTTAACACGGCTAATTTGTTTCGAGACTCGCCGGATAGAGCGTGGCGCGGAGTTATAGAGTCGCTTTCTAAGGAAAAAAATCTGTCTGTCGCGCTGCCGCTATTGCCGTTTATTCTCTTGTTTGGCGATTCTCGTTTGAGTTATATTCTCAGCGTTTCGCTGATTTATGTACTGCCGTTTCGTTTGTTGCTGGGGGCAATTTCTGCACAGCTAATTCCAGTTTATCCGCGCCGGGTTTTTTGGTCAACTGTATTGCTGAGTTTATTGATTCCGATGAGTTGGATTCCGACTTTGCGGGGATATTTGGATACTGGCGGCTGCGTATTTGTAGGGTTGGCAATTTGGATTTATTTGCAGGATGCTCGACTAAAATCTTGGTGGAAAGTTCCGTTAATAGGGTTTTTTTTGGGGACGGCGATTTTGTTTCGCAGACATTTTGCTTATAGTGCGATCGCCTTTTTGGGTGCGGCTAGTTTACAGGCTTTTTTCGAGTTTTTCGTACTAAAATACCGCAACAAAACGGCGCTTAAATACCGATTTTTGCTCGAACCGGGCATCAAATTGGGTTTGATAGCTGCGACTATTTTGACTTTTTTAATGTTGGTAGCGGGAGATTTTACTCGCAGTGCTCTGACAGTGAATTATGGGAATTTATATGTGGCTTGGAGTTTGCCGGTTAATGATATTTTAATTCGTTATGGGTCTTTTTACGGTTTGGGAACTTGGCTGCTGGTACTGATTGGTTTTTCGGCGGGGATTCTGAGGCGGATTCTGGTGCCTGGGGCGGCTGTTTTTGTTTGTTTGTTTGGGGTTTTGTCGCTGGTTGAATGGTTGTTAATCTTGCGTTACGGCTACTTGCACTATACAATTCACGTGACACCGATCGCACTTTTAGGAATATCCACATTTTTCTGGACAATTTGGCTGACACTTAAGGGAAAAGTCCGCTATTTGATGCTGGGCGCGGCGGGTTTTTATCTGATTGTGAATGCAGCCGTCGGGTTGATTCCTGTCAAGGTTGATTTGTCAAGACTGTTTGTGAGTAATTTTGGGCCGTTAGTGCGATCGGACTACGGCGAAGTTGTAAAATTAGTAGAGTTTCTGCGAAAATTAGCACCGGATGAAGAACCGATTTATATTGCAGGTGCTTCTAACAGTTTTAATGCTAATATACTCAGACAAGCTAATCGGAAATTAAACCCGCCGGAGGGTTGGTGGAAGTTAAACACCATCGGGAGGCCGCAAATTGACTCGCGCGATAGTTACCCGCTACCGGAGTTGTTGCAAGCGCAATATGCGGCGGTTGCTGTGCCTTTTCAGCAGGTGTTACCGACAGACGAACAAGTTTTGCGATCGCACGAACAAGATGTTGTTAAAGTTGTCTGGGATGCTTTTACTCAAAACTGGGAGATTTCCCGCGATTTCCAGTTGTTACCACAACAGTTTAAGTTAGAAAACGGCGTGACTGTCAGCATTTATCGGAGAATTCGTCCGACGGATGCAGCCACAGCAGTTCGCACTTTATACGCGATGCAGCAACAAATAGTCGATCGACCGGGCGGGCAGTTAGATTGGATTAGTTTGCGTCAGTCAATTTACACAAGTGCCAATTATTCAGTCAGTCGAGAATCGGATAACCTATATAAAATTGTAACTCATCCCATTAAAAATAGCACGAAACTCGATACATCTTTTCTGTATTTAGGTGCTATTTCAGACAGGGCGCAAGTTACCGGCAAACTCACTTTACTTAACCAGCAATGCCCCGGAGTTGCCCTGCGCTTGACTTTGTGGGACAAACAAGGTAAGTTGATAGACTCTGCGAAGATGGAGTATGGTGCCAAAAGTGCGATCGATCTAAATCTATTAGTTGAGGGCAAAAATCCAACTTATCTGATGCTTGAAGTATTGAGTAGCGACAAACAGGAATTAACAAAGCAATGCCAGCTAGAAATTAACAATTTATCTGTAAGCAGCAAGCCTAAATAATATCATCTTCCTTGGCTCGAAATGCAATTCCTGCTTAATTCATCAAGAGAGTGCCAAAATCCAAACGGTCGAACCTAATATCTGCTAAAAAAAATCAACTATCAATGCAGAAGCATCAAAAATCCCACAGGTATTTTAATCTATCTCTCTATACTTTTGTCATCATCGGTTCCCTGATGGCAACTGGCTACATTTTTCCCATTGGCGGCAATTTTCCCGAAGTGCCACCAATTGAATTTATGCTAAATCCTGAACTGTACAAAAACGATTATTACGTTCAGGAAATGGTTAAGTTTAATCCCCGATACTACTATTATTATATCATCTATTTGCTAGCCAACTTCGGAACCAGCATTCCCCTAGCGCATTTTATTTATCAATTCCTAGCTTTCGGTTCATTTGTCCTAGCCTGCTACGCAATTATCAAGATTTATACTAATTCCAAACTGCCCGCAGCAGCGATGGCTTTTTTATGTATAGCTGCTTCATTTACAGATGTTGGCAACACCCTGATATTTTCCACCAAATCAGTACCCAGTACCTTCGCGATGGCCTTCGCAATTTGGGGAATCTACTTTAGTTTGCGTCAAAAATGGTTGACAGGATATTTCTTTTTTGGACTAGCTTGTTTGCTGCAATTCTTAGTGGGTTTGTTGCCGGGATTGATGATGGTTCCCGTTTTAGTGATTGAATCTGCAAGACAGCGGAAGATTAAAACGTTGATTTTGTCGATCGCACTTTTAGCCACAATGGCAAGTATAGTATACGTACCCATGTTATTAACAGGTACTACGAGCACTCACACTATCGACAACGCCGAGTTTGTCTTCATTCACGCCCAAGTCCGCAATCCCCACCACATCCTCCCGTCAAGTTGGGCTGTCGGGAATTGGTTCAACTTTATCTGTTTGATGATTGGCGGCTTGCTGTGCATCAAAAAAACAAATTTACTGCCAAAAAAAGACAAAATAAATTTTTACTTAATTCTCGGAACCTCAGTTTTTGCACTGTTCCTAAATTACATATTTGTGGAAGTTTACCCCCAGGCTTTTATTGCCAAACTACAACTAGCTAGAACTGTACCTTTCGCTCAAATAATTATATTTATTGCTGTTGCTTTGACGCTAGATGAAGTTGACCCGCAAAAACAAGTACCTGTTAGCTTGCTGGTACTTTCTGTAATGACTTTGCCTTTTCGAGGTATCATTTTCTTAGGATTCGCAGTTTGGCAAAATAAAAACTACATATTTCCCCAAAAATACAATATATTGTTGTGGATTTTGGCAGCAGGAACGTTTATTTTTAGCTTAACATATCCGCCGACTGATTCATGGGAAATAATAGGCGATCGAATAATCACCCTCCCAGTCTTTTTCTCAATCCTCGCTTTTCCATTCATCCTCCAAAAAACATCATTTGCTACATCTATCAAACAGACTATAACTCATATTTTAGCTTTGCTATCTACTGCAATTTTAGTTCTGGGAGTAGCCGGAATTCTACCAAAGCCCATATTAAATGTATTTCAAACAAGAATTAATATCAATGCCGTTCCCACGGACGATTTAAGCAAATTAGCTTTGCGATTTTTGCAACTTAGCAGCCCAGACGCACTCGTATTAATTCCACCATCAGTTACCAGTTTCCAATTTTTATCCCAAAGAGCGATTGTCGTCAACTTCAAGAACTTTCCTTTTACCGACAAAGGCATCAAACAGTGGAAAAATCGCATGGAAGATATTTTAGGAGTTCCCTTAAACCCGCAAATGATTTGGGGAGGAAATGACTTATTCATCCGCCGCAGCAGTACGGATTTAGTCAAAGTAGCCAGAAAGTATAGCGCAAATTATATCCTGACTCGCAGCGATTGGCATCCAAATATTGACGGAAAAATAGTAGATAGACAAGGTAAATGGATACTGTTTAAAATTAGATAATACTATTCCTTAAAATTTGAAATGAGCAAACAGCAGCGCCTTTTCCCCGCAGATATAAGATATTTATTTAGTCGGCCTTGGGGCCGACTTTGTTTGTGTAGATGCGGTTTCAACCGCCGAATCTTATTTGCGGGGCGGTTTCTGGTAAGTTTCAACCGCCAAATCTTATACCAATTTCAAACGAAATAACAGTATTCTTGTCCCCCCCTTGCTAAGGGGGGCTAGGGGGGTCGGAGAGTATTGCATGATTTTAGAGAAATGGTATTATTTGCAGTTAAACATCAAAACCCGAATCATCAATAATTTCACAAATCTGCTTGTCCACATAATCAGCAGCCACATTCCGCGCAATCAACTCAGCCAAAATCCCTAAAGAAATCAACTGTACCGACAGAATTGTACACAAAATTCCAAAAAATAACAAAGGTCGATTGCCGATCGGCCCTAAATTCATCCCCGCCAAATTCAGAAACCAAATAACAATCAAATAACTCAGCGAAACAGTTCCCACCAAGCCAAAAGACAACCCCAATCCCCCAAACAAATGACCGGGTTTGTGCAAATAGTGCGTCGTGGCTAACACCGTTAACAAATCAATAAAACCCCGCGCATAACGTTCCCAACCATAATTAGATTTTCCGTGTTTTCGCGGATGGTGTTCGACAACTACTTCGCCAATTTTAAATCCTAAATTGTTTGCTAAAGCAGGAATGTAGCGGTGCAATTCTCCGTACAATTTAATCGAGTGCAAAACTTCGCGGCGGTAAGCTTTGAAACCGCAATTCATATCGTGCATTTTCACGCCAGTCAGCAAACACGCCACGGCATTAAACAGCTTGGAAGGTAAGGTTTTAGAAAGCGGGTCGTTCCGCTGTTTTCGCCAACCGGAAACTAAATCAAATCCCGATTTTAAACTCTCTAAGAATTTGGGAATTTCGGCGGGGTCGTCCTGCAAATCGGCATCGAGAGTAAAGATAATTCTCCCTGCTGCATTGCGAAATCCTGCTGAAAGTGCGGCAGATTTACCAAAGTTGCGGCGCATTTTTATGGCTTTAATGAATTTAGGATTTTGGCTGGCTAAATCTGCAATTTCTCGCCAAGAAGCATCGCGGCTGCCGTCGTCTATGAAAATGACTTCGTAACTGTCAATCTCTACTTGGGACATGACAATTTGGATCTTTTCAAACAGCAATTTGATCGTTGCTTCTTCGTTGTGAACTGGAATTACGAAACTGAGGTCTTTTGACATAAAGCTATTCTATTTCATTTGTGTTGTAAATGAGATTTTTTTATTAACCGCAGAGGGCGCAGAGGGCGCAGAGAAGGAGAAAGAGAGGTGTTTTAGTTTTTATCGAGAACTTGGGAGTTTCGCAAAGCTACCCAGCCTTCACGGTTTTTAAATGAGGTATATGCTGTCAATAATGTATCTGTTGGCGATGTTTGAATGTATCCTCTCCAAGCTGCGAATTCGTAGGAAGGGCCAAATAATTTAACTAAGTCTGGGCGCGGAAATCCTGACACGGCGAAACCTCGAACGACATTTTCTTGGTTGAGAATGGCAATACATTTTACATTGTTTTCGGGGTCTCCCACCCAGCCAATTACTCTGGCTGCTTGAGGTGCGAGGGTAGTTAGTGTATCAAAATATCCGGGTACTCCGTCTTTGGGTGCTGAAAGTAAATTGGAATCGATTTTTGTGTCTAATGCTGCACAGAAGTTGTATTTTTTGATGTTGCGATTGAATGGTACTAAGTTGTTAGTTTTTAAAGCATCGATTAATCCGACAAATGCCGCCGGTTTGTTGCCTACTTTGTCTTTAATTAATGTTATATCGGTGATGCCTAATTGCAATGAAAGTGATACTAATGGTTGATAGGTTGCTCTGCGGGCGATCGCCATTGCAGTTTCGCCTCCCACCCCGTACATTAAAATCACGGCGGCTGTGGTGACTGCAAACAGCGGTGTCAGCCAACGTCCTTGGATTCTCGGTGACGGCTGAAACTCCCGCACGCACAAGACTGCGAGAACAATTGTGCTCATCCAAAACAAGGCTGGGAGTGTCGCGTAGCGGGAAGCGGTTGCTTGTTCGATGCCAAATCCCGATCGGCTAACTGCGGCCATTAACGCCGTTTCCAGCGCGTACAATTGAATTGACAGCCAAGGCAGCCAATTTAGGCGCTCTACTTTTTTTACAAATAGCCAATAACTGATAAAACCCGTTACAGCAATCAAACCAATTATACCAAAAATTGATGCGACGATCACATCTTCGCTGAAAATTCCACCGAGATAAATCGGAATATATTCGAGAGCTTTGAGCGGGTTAACTTTAGTTAAAGAAGGGTGATTTGCTGGAGTTTTATAAGTTAAGAAATAAAGACCCACCACTGCAATCGAAGCACCGAAATACCAATAAGTTATTCGCCGAGGAAACCGCAGCACAACCGCCGCAGCACACAATATCGGCCACAAACCCAAAGGAGTGCTGTAACTAACACAGCCTAAAATTCCAAACACAATACTACCAATTACCCAGTTATTTGGTTTCCATCCCTCGTTTCCATGCTCTGCCTGGGAATGAATATTCAGGGGTTGCGCCTCTTTTTTATCTAACAAAAACCTCGCATAAAATTGCAAACAAAATATCGAACAAATCACAAATAAATTAGCAATTATCCAGTGAACACCGCTGAATCCCCGCATCCAATTGTGAGCCGCTGCCGGAGTAAAATTAAAAATAGAAATGCTAAGTACGAGCAAAATAAATTGTAGAGGAAAATGCCTCAATTTCAATGGCAGCAAAGCAATTAATACGTGGCACTGAATCAAAGCTAAAAACCAGGCAACTAAGCACAAACCAATATTTGAACCTTGGGTGACAGCGATATTCAAAGCATAGATAATTGCCGGAATCAAGACAAAATGCTCGTTCGCCCGAAATATCCAATTAAAAGGATTTGTTGAGAAACCGCTTACTCCATAAAAATTCCATGTCATCCACCAATAATCAAAATTAGACAAGTCTCCCGCTTGCGATATCAGGTACAAAATATAGGAGGCTGGTATCAAAATCGCGATAACTGATGCCGCAATTAAAATAGATTTTTGTTTTAATTTCATGGATTTGGGGAAGATTTTTAATTGATGGGGCAGGTTTTGCTCAATAAAGTTCAGTTAAGCCAGATTCCCCTAGATGCTGTACAGCTTGCAACAGATAATTTCTGAACAAAACCCGCCCTCGCGTTTTGAGGTTTACTCAGTTTTTTATTTGACTTCTTTTGCCAGCATTTGTCTGAGCCCTTGCCGCCAGTGGGGAGGATGCGCGCCCAGAAGTGCTGATATTTTCACCGTAGAGAGAACCGAAAATGCGGGACGTTTTGCTGGTGTCGGATACTCGGCGGTAGTGATGGGAATTACGCGCTTAATTTTGAGGGGAAAGCCGAGTTTTTCTGCTTCTTCAAAAATGGCGATCGCAAAATCGTACCAACTACAAACACCGCTGTTAGTATAGTGGTAAGTTCCAAAAGTTTCTGGCCCAAGGAGAGGGATAATTTGGGCAGTCGCAGCCCCCAAATCGGCCGTCCAAGTTGGACTTCCGATCTGATCTGCTACTACTCTAATTTCTTCTCTTTCCTTTCCCAACCTCAGCATAGTTTTGACAAAATTACCTTTGCCGCCGTTGCCGTAAACCCAGGCGGTTCTAATAATAATATGTCGGTTTCCCGCTTGCCTAATTGCTTCCTCGCCTGCTAATTTTGACTTGCCGTAAGTTCCCAGCGGGTTTGTAGAATCTGTTTCGAGATAAGCAGAACCGCTGCTGCCGTCAAATACGTAATCGGTGGAAAAGTGAATCAAAGTTGCTCCCAGTTTTTCGCATTCTTCTGCGAAAATTCCCGGTGCAATGCCGTTGACTGTTTGTGCTAATTCTGGTTCGCTTTCGGCTTTGTCTACCGCAGTATAAGCGGCGGAATTGATAACCAAATCTGGTTGGATTTCTGCCATTGCTTGGCGGATGGTTTCGGGTTGGGACAAATCGACGCGAGTGCGATCGACTGCAATAACCTCTCCCGAAGATAATAAAATCGACTGCAATTCTTGAGCTAGCTGTCCGCTGCCGCCTGCGAGTAAAATTTTCACGATTAAAACACTTGAGCTTTTTTCAACGTTTGTCCGGCTTTGTCTTTAGCTGATAAGATTGGTTGGGCACCATCTAGCGGCCAGTCGATCGCCAAATCCGGGTCATTCCATACAATACACCGTTCGTGTCCGGGTGCATAGTAATCTGTAGTTTTGTACAAAACTTCAGCAATGTCCGACACTACTAAAAAACCGTGAGCAAAACCTGCGGGTACCCAAAGTTGCCGTTTATTTTCTGCACTCAACAAACAGCCCACGGACTTCCCAAAAGTCGGCGAACTTTTTCTAATATCCACCGCTACGTCAAATATTTCGCCCGCAATTACCCGCAGCAATTTACCTTGAGGCTGCTGCATTTGGTAGTGCAAACCGCGCAGGACATTTTTAGAAGATTTGGAATGATTGTCTTGAACAAATTCTGTCGTTACGCCTGTTTTTTCTACGAAAGCTTGGTGATTGAAACTCTCGAAAAAGAAACCGCGATCGTCTCCAAAAATTTTCGGCTCAATTATCAAAACTTCAGGTATTTCGGTAGATATAACGTTCATAGTTGCCTGTATCGCGTGATAAACTCATATTCAGTCTATGGTATTTTACTATGAAAACTGACACATATCTCAAAAAATTGTACGCCAACCGATTTGATTCCCGACAAATGCAAGCCAAGGTGGCACTCTGGAAAGTTCTAATTGATGAGTTTTTACAAAATTATGTTCCTCCAGAGTCAGCCGTTTTAGATATTGGCGGCGGCTACTGCGAGTTTATCAATCAAATTTTGGCTGATAAAAAATGCTTGATCGATCTCAATCCCGATTCAAAGTTATTTGCCAATCCTGATGTAAAAATCCTGAATGTTGATGTTTTAAACTGTGGAGATAAATCCGTTTTTGCCAAAAAATTTGACCGGATATTTATCTCTAATTTTTTTGAACATCTCCGCAACAAAGAGGAACTTGTAGAAATTATCTCGTTTTGCTTTGATGCGCTGAAGCCCAGCGGCTCACTTTTGATAATTCAGCCTAATTTTAAATACTCTTACAAAGAATACTACGATTTTATCGACCATCAATTACCGATTACGCACTTATCGCTGCAAGAGCTTTTACAAACTGTGGGGTTTGATATTGAGGAAATGATACCGAGATTTTTACCGTTTTCGACGAAAGGGCGGCCGGCCTCACCGCTGCTGTTAAAGATTTACTTAAAACTGCCTTTTTTGTGGCGGTTTTTGGGCGGTCAAATGTTTATTAAGGCCTCTAAGATATAACTTATAATAGTCGGCGGTTGAAACCGCACCTACACAAACGATGTCGGCCTGCGCCGACTGAAGAAAATAGCTCATTTTAATAATTCATCTACGGTCATGCTAAAACCAGGTAGAACAATTTGAGTGTTCACAGTTTCCCCAGAAATAAAAATAATTCTGGTTTGTTTTGTTACTACAATAACCCATTGGTTTTCGGGATATACCAGCCAAACTTCCTCACTTCCCGATTCTAAATATTCCGTAGCTTTAGCAATTACATCTTCCGCTAAATCTGTTGGCGAAACAATTTCAGCACATAAAGGAAAACTTTGCGGCAGAACTTTGAGATTGCCAAATTGTGCTGCCAATTCTGGGGGAAGGTAGGCAACATCAGGATAGCGTCCTTGCTGCTTTGTGCGGCAGGGAACGTCGGTATAAACTTTTCCTCCCTGTCCGCTGGAGTCTTTATAGTTTCTCCAACAAAAGTAAAGATTTCCCTGTACTTCGCTATGCTTGAGAGTCATGCCATTTTTCTCCAATAATTCGCCATCAACCCACTCTTGGAGATCCGGTGGATTTTCCATCCATGCTTCTAGAGAGTAGGTTTTTGATGCCGGGGCGACAACTGTAGAAGTTACCATTTTTCGGTTCTCTGTGTGGAACTTTTTTTATATGATATCAGATACGATCGCCCTTTATGCCTGTAACTTCCAAGTGTTATCATAAAAACAACGAAGCCTCAAGCATTTCGGACTTTGGGCAATCAAAATAGAACTGCTATCAAAAGATAGGTTTGAGGACAAAAATGATGACACAAACTAAATCATCCGCCGCCCTTGCAATCAATCTTCCGCCAACACTAACGCTGACTGTCACCCGCGAACAGTTCATCGAATTGGCGATCGCAAATCGGGAGTTACAATTAGAAAGAACCGCAACAGGAGAATTAATCGTAAACCCGCCCACCGGAGGCGAGACAGGAATAATAAACTCGGAAATCGGCGGACAAATCTGGTTGTGGAACTGCCAAACTAAACTCGGTGCAGCATATAGTTCTTCTACTGGTTTTGACCTACCAAATAGGGCTATTCGCTCTCCTGATGCGTCTTGGGTGCGTCAAGAAAGGTGGGATGCACTCACCCCAGAACAAAAAGAAGGTTTTGCTCCTATTTCTCCTGATTTCGTGGTGGAACTCCGTTCTAAAAGTGACAATATGAAGCCGCTGCGAGACAAAATGAAAGAATATATGGACAACCAGGTGCGTTTAGGTTGGTTGATAGATCGGAAAAACCGAAAGGTGGAGATTTACAGGCTAAATCGAGAAGTGGAAGTGCTGGACAATCCTGCAACTTTGTCGGGTGAAGATGTGTTGCCGGGGTTTGTCTTGGATTTGGCGGAAGTTTGGGCGTGAAGTGCGATCGCCCTTAATATTATAGCTGAACAGATTTATGAAATTAGGCAGAAACCGGGTTTTTGGAAAAATCTCCGCCGCAGCCTTAAGTCTCCGAAAAACCCGGTTTCTTTAAGTTCGATCGACCTTCTAAAATAACTACCAGCCCAATTTTCTATGATTAAACCTGGAATTCGTGACAATTCTCTCACGTTATTAGTAACTAAGATAAGTCCCTGGCTAATTGCTTGAGATGCAATCAGCATATCCATCGAACCAACTACGATACCTTGTCGTTCCAACTGCGATCGAATCTGTCCGTAAGTTTCGGTTGCCCGCTCATCAAAAGGTACAATTTCTAAAGGGATGAGAAATTGATTGAATGCAGCCCGATTTTGCTCGGTTCGCTGGTTTTTGTAAGCACCGTACTCAAGTTCTGCAATAGTAATAGATGAAATACCTATCTCAGATAGATCGAGTGTCCGAAATTTATCTAAGACTTGAGGTGGCTGACGCTTGATGATGTAGATACAGATATTGGTATCCAGTAAAAATTTCACTCCAGTTCCTCTCTGAGGTCCAAAGCAGGCTGTTCTCTAGTTTCCATGAAGTCTTCAGAGAATAGTTTTAAACTATCAAACAAAATTTGCCACGGATTGTCTTTGGAGATTAAAACAACAACGTTACCTATTTTTTTGATATAAACTTCGTTATCTTGAAACTGGTATTCTTTCGGTAAAACTACAGTTTGGCGATCGCCCTCGATCGATAATTTAACAGTGTTCATTTTAGCAACTCCCAAAATTCACTACTTATACTTAAGCATATCACAAACAATAGCGATCCCCTCCGCTTCGCTCCGCCCGCAACATCATCCCAGCACTGGTTGATGAAATCAGTCAGAAACCGGGTTTTTACCAAAATCTCCGTCGCAGCCTTAAATCTCCGAAAAACCCGGTTTCTTGAAGTTCGATCGCCCGCAATATTAAACCAGATCGCACACTGCCCCTAAAGATGCGATCGTTGCTTTCTCAACATCCGTAAAACCCCTAACGCGCGCAATACTCATGCCATCATAAGGTATGTCAATCAAAGTTTTTAAGCACTCACCGACAGAAAAACCGTCCCCTTGCTGCAGTGCGGAACTCCCAGAAGTGTCCGCCGCATCATTGACATCCTGCACGTCTTGGGTTTCGCGAAGATTGCGGAAGGCGCCCGCCTTTTGGCAAACATTTATTCTACCTACTTAATCCAAGGTGGAAGATTACCAAAATTCAGCCTTTCTACATATTTAATAGCGCGATGTTCTTGTAATGAGGCTTGAATCAAAGTTTGAACCAGCTTTCTCAATCTAGCCTTAACACCCGATTTTTCTTCATCTCCTTGGGTTTTAACTCGTAGCTGTGGCAGTAAAATTCTCGAAAACTGAACCCACTGCCAAATCTTACTGATGTCGGGTTCATCTAACTGACGGCATGAATAATCATTTTCTATAAGATACTCAGCCTCTAAATGGGAATAGTTAGAAAGTGTTTCTAACAAACCAGGTTTCCAGTTAGCAATCGCCCCTCGTAAACCTGGTATCCGCTTAATTGCAACGGCAATTATTTCTGGCAAGTGCGGGATGAAGTCCCCAGCATTACGAAATCTGTATAACGGCGTATCTAGTATGAATTCTTCGGTGCTGACTGGCGGTGCGCCAAAAGTGTAAGTTTCTAAAACATAAGGCTCAATTAGCTTCAAACCAGATTTTTGAAGCCGTTTGGTAATGAGTGTAGCTGCTGCGCCTCCCAAACTGTGTCCAGTAATAAAAATATCTTTTCTGCTATTATATTCTCGAAATATAAACTCTTGCAATTGTTCCCAAAAACGCTCTACAAAAGTGTCAAATCCTGAATGAATGCCTTGTGAATTAGACTTTGCCAGTAAATTTAAAAAATAATCGTCTAAGTTTTCTGTTCCTCTAATGGCGATCGCAATCTCGTTCGGTGCAGACAAAGCCAAACCGCAGCAAGCAAAATCACTTGTTGAAATCAACGCACGCGGCGCTTGAATAAACTCTATTGTTTCGTACTGACGGACTAAGGGTAAACATCCTGATTTGAGGATATCGCGCACAACTTCTAAGCCTTCGTTGTATGCGACGTAGGTTAGTTGGGACAGACAGGCCATTTTGAGCGATCGCTGACGGTTCAGAGTGTGTTTCATTTTTATTTATTGGGTAGGAGTAGGGTGCGATTTTTAATTTTATCCTCTTGGGTACAGCGACCTAAACTTTAATTCAGGAAAGGTTCCATCTTGCACAAATCGTTGAAGAACTGGACGAAGTTCTTCAAGTTCTGATTTATTCAGAGAAGGGCGCGCCTCAAATTTAATTACACCTAATATTTTGTTGAGTGTTGAAATTTTATTGTTTATTTCATGGTCTTTTTTTACTACTATCATTTTCATCCGCTCGCTTTGAACTTCAGCGAGAGTAGGCTCTAGTCTAGCTATCATCTCTTCGCGACTCAAGCCTTCGAGTTGTTTGAGTATAGATGTAATTGTCATATTCTACAATCTCCTTTTCTTGACAAAATGAAATCAATTGAGTTTTTGAGAATGATAGGGCAGATTAAAACTCCCATTCATGATCTGGATCGTCAAGGGCTGTTCTGACAGATGTCAAATCAGCAAGGTCTTTGAACGGACTGGAATTAGCTATTTCAGTAATTGAAGTCATGGCTAAAGATAACTGGTTGTTATCACGGATTGCTATGGTCTCATCGACTTTTTCAAAGAGAAATTTAAAGTTATTAGCACGTTCATCAAACGAGCCTTCAAGATACTTGATTAAAACATCGCGTTTTGCTTGAATGTCAGCAATCGTTGCTTTTTCCCAAGCTTCAATACCACGCCGTTTAGTCCGCTCTTGCTCTGCAACTATCTTGTACTCGGTGTAAGCTTCCACAACATCGCGGAAGTAGTCAGCAGCGGAGTCTGGATTAAAGATTTTTACAGGAACTTTTTTACCTATCATTTCTATTTGCCTGGTAAAATTCGATATTTCTACAGAACAGAATCCTAAAACACCCGCGTCTGCCACCAAGGAGTATTCTTAATTTCCTTTTGAAGATTGCGGACTTCTTTTTGAAGATTGCGGACTTCATCCATCATGGATTCTTTGCGAAAGAGGCTGATAGCTTTCTGAAAATCTGCTACCGCTTCCTCTCTTTTTGCCTTTTCTCTGCGTAGAGAACCCCTTTTAACGTAGGCATAAGCATTGTCTGGCTCTATTTTGATGACCTGATTGTAGTCGGCAATAGCTCCCCGCTTGTCTCCCTTTTCATGGCGGACGCATCCCCGATGAAAATAAGCATCTGTACAGTTTGGTTCTATCTTGATGACTTGATTGTAGTCAGCTATTGCACTATCATAATCCTTGTTTGCTGCGCGTGCATGACCGCGATACAAATAATTAATTGCTTCATTAGGGCTAAGCTTGATAACCTGAGTGAAATCGGCAATAGCTCCTTTATAATTCTTTACTTTGGCGCGAGCATAACCCCGCTGAAAATACAGGTTAACATCATTAGGTTTAGTTTTGATAACTTGAGTGAAGTCAGCAATGGCTTTTTTGTAATGTTCTAGCTCAACAAGTAAGCAGCCCCGCGTGAAGTAGGCATCCACACAGTTAGGGTCAAGTTTGATAACTTGAGTATAATCAGCAATAGCACTCTCATAATCCTCTAGTTCAGTATATGCTAAACCACGACAGTAGCAGGCATTCACATTACTAGGATCGATAGTGATAACTTGAGTGAAGTCAGCAATGGCTTCTTTGTAATTTTTTAGTTCGCTGTAGGCACTACCTCGTATTAAGTAGATATCCGCATTGCCGGGAGAGAGTTTGATGACTTGGGTGTAGTCGGCAATTGCCTTGATATAATCATTTTTAGCGACGTAAATGTTACCTCGATTGCGGTAAGCATCTACATAGCTAGGATCGAGCTGGATAGTTTTAGTATAATCTGAAATTGCTCCTGCATAATTGTGCTGTTCATCGAGAATACAGCCGCGCACAAAATAGGCATAAATATTTTGAGAATTGAGTTCGATCGCTTTAGTAAAATCTTCAAGAGCGGCCCCGTACTCTCCACTTTCAAGCTTTTCTATTCCTCGGTTAAAAAAGTCTTCATCGCTTTTGAAAAAATCAAAAAATCCTGTAATTCCCTTAGATACGCCTTTGCCTACATTCTTAACTGTAGATTCTGCTTTGGCACCAGCCATTGCTACGCCTTTGCCTACATTCTTAAATGTAGATTCTGCTGTGGCACCAGCCATTGCACCGCCAACCATGATTAAAGGAATAGCCACAGGCCCTAGAGCAGCCGCACCCAAAAAAGTTACACCAGCCGCAAGTGCTGCACCTCCTCCTACAACTGCACCCGCTTGATTTTTTTTTGCGAACTCATTCTCAGTACATACCGTATGTAAATCACCAACATTTCCTAAAATTTCCCAGGGATTCATTGCAACCTCCTTATTTTTAAGCAGTAAGGTGGGAAATGCCCACTCTACAAATAGATTTTCTGCGTAAGTCTTGAGACTACTTCGATCGTGATTTCTATTTCCCTGGTAAAATCCGATATTTCTCCAAAACCTTCACAGTACCGAGGTTAAGCTTACCGTCATTGTTTAAGACAGGAGTTTTCAACATTTCTACAAGTCCCTTCATCAGAAGGCCTACCTGTTGGAACTTCTCAGCATCCCTCTTAGCATCAAACGGCTGAGATTCAAGTTGACTCAGACCTTTAACAGCACGAGTGTTCATAGATTCAAACACTTTTCTCAACTCAATTATTCGCTGTCTTACCTGTTGAGCAAAATCCTTAGCAAGTTTCATGTCTGCGATCGCCTTATTGACTTGAGCTTCATGCTCTCGCGCCTTTGTCATCGCTTTCTCGCCTTCACTAGCAGCAAAAAAGCCACCAATCGCCAAAGCTGGTAAAAGGGTGATACCGCCTAGCACAGCAGCACCCAGAGCCATACCGCCGCCACCAGCCGCGATCGCTCCACCGCCAAACCATGCTAAAGTTGCATTCCAAGCAGCCGCTCCACTGAGAGTTGAGATAGCGGTTCCCGTGCTTGCTGCTCCTAGTGAAGTAACAGCACCAATAGCACCGCCGTAACCTGCTGCGGCTGCTCCAGCAGATTTAACGCCAGCCATAAAATATTGTTCTGCTCCTACCGCCGCAGCTTTGTACTCCTTCATCTGCTGAACTGAAAAATCCATCCCTTCTAAAAGCCGCTTTTCACTTTCTGAAGCCTTCCGACCACTATTTTCAAGGAAGGTAACAAAGCGCTTAATTGTGCTTCTTATGACATTCAGTTGAAGTTGGCCATACTCTTCTGCCAATTTGTTTGTGGCTGCTTCTTCTCTTTTCAAATCTTCAACCGCACGCTCGAATCGCTCTTGAGCTTCCTTGGCAAGTTCATTAGCTTTCTGACCTGGATAGAATGAAGGCATAAAATACTCCTAAGTATGAGTTTTAAGTCTGATATTTCTACATCTTAAAAACAGGCGATTTTTTAGATACTTTGGCTTGATAACTCTCTCCAGCACAAAACAACACTCCGCAAGAAGTGAGCTTTTCCGTGACAGCTAGAGCTCGAGAATTAACCTGTACTTTTTAATATAACTTAACCAAGATTATCTAAGAAACTAATAAGCATTAGAAATTGTGTTAGAATCAGATTAGGAAAACTCCAAACACACACTCCCCCCAATGAACACGATCAGCGATCGCTTCCCCGAAGCTGCCCGCGACTGGGACTTAGAAACCCTTTATACAGACCTCGCATCCGCCAAAGGCAAGCGTCTCACGCCCACAGAGAAACAACATCTACGCGGTCTACTCTGCGGCCACAGTCCCACCGAAATTGCCGAAACGCTCAGTAAAAACCCCAAGGGGATTGCCGTAGATTTCTGTAACACATTATACCAATATGTTAAAAATCTTGTAGGCAAAGCTGATGAAAAGGTAGAGAACTGGAGAAAGATTTGTGAATGGCTGGAGGACGCAGGATATAAAACTCTGTCGTCTCCCGAACCTGAATCAGGTGATTGTTTATCAGCAAAAATTATAATAAAAAAAGCAAATGTAGTTCTTGATAAAAATCAAATAATAGTTGATATTAACCTGCGGATAATAGCCTCTTCACCTTCAGAAATTCCCATCATCGAAAACCTCGACCTCAACGGCAATAATTAATACTGCCGAAAATGGCGTTACACCCGAAGGGATGAAACAGGACAGGGTACTGCCGTTTCCTTAGCGCAGAATAAATGGTTTTCTTACCGAATTTCACAAAACATCTGCGGTGTAAAAAATCCCTACAAAATCGAACTTAAAACCGCCTCATTAGCCGCAATCCAATCATAAATATCCTGCAAAGCCGCCTCCGGCCCAATCCTAGGCTGCCATCCTGTTTTTTCCATCACCTTAGAAGAATCGGTAATAAAAATCGGAATATCCCCCGCCCGTTCCTCCAAAACAGGATGAATCGGAATCGATTTCCCGGTAATTTTTTGGCACAAATCAGTTGTCTCAACCAAAGAAAGACTGTTGCTCAAACCGCCGCCAACATTAAACACTTCGCCGTCAAATTCAGCAAAATGTTCTAACTGATAATTAACTAATCTCAACAAATCTTCAACGTGCAGCAAATCTCTAACTTGCTTCCCGCTGCCGCCAAAACCGATATAATTCAGCGACTTTTGGAAATAGTGAGCAGCCACCCACAAACCGCAAACTCCTTGATCGACTTTACCCATTTGCCAAGCACCGGTAATTAAGCCGCAGCGGTTAATAATTGCCTGCAGGTTGTATGCTTCTCTGTATTCCTCAATCAGCAATTCCGATGCTAATTTAGTTGCTCCGTAAAGCGAACGGTGTCCTTTTAATGGGAAGTCTTCTGATATGCCCAACTCCGATATACCGGGTAATGTTTGCTCCGGGGCGATCGCAAATCTCTCATCCAACTCCAACAGCTTAACAGATTTGACAAGGGCGATCGGATAAACCCGACTCGTAGACAAAAACAACAAACTCGCACCAGTCTGTCTCGCCAACTCCAAAACATTCACAGTACCCAATAAATTCGTCTGCAAAACGTACTGAGGCGAACTAAAACCAGCCAGCACAGAAGGCTCCGCAGCGCAATCGATAATGCAGTCAGCATTGAGTGCAACTGGATCTAAATCTGCCGCAGTGCGAATATCCCCGTAAACAAACTGAATCCCGCAACTTTTAAGCCGAGACAAATTCAATTCCGAACCCCGGCGGCGCAGGTTGTCCAAACAAATTATTTGCCATTCTGGGTGCAGTTTCTTCAGGCCAATTGCCAAACAACTGCCGATAAAACCCGCACCGCCAACAATTAAAATTCTTTCAGGCATTAACTAAAATTATTGCTAAAATATGTTTCGCAGTAAGGACTTCAGTCTTTATTCGTTCGTAGTAAGGGCTTCAGTCCTTGACTTTGCCAATAAATCTAATTTCAACTCATTCATCTTTCTAGTCCTGTGGTAGTCGCCGCGAGAGAGATGTTTTTCTAGCCAGACATACAAGACAATAAATAAATACCGGCTGCCCATTTCTTTGATTTTTAGCTTGGAAATACCAGCAGTCCGATTGTACCACCTCAGAGGAATTACCGCATAGGAAAAACCCCGGACAATGGCTTTCAAAGGCAGTTCGACAGTTAAATTAAAATGATGGCTTAAAATCGGCTGCACGCCTTCAATTACTTCTCGGCGGTAGAGTTTAAAAGCATTGGTAACATCGTTGTAGCGCCAGCCAAAAATAGTTTTGACAAACCAGTTTGCTAAGCGGTTAATTGCTAACTTGTGAATTGGATAATCAACTACAAAGCCGCCTTTGATAAATCGGGAACCGAAAACGCAGTCATATCCTGCTTGCAATTTGCGGTATCCTGCTACTAAATCCTTCGGATCGTCGGAAGCATCCGCCATCACAATTGCCACAGCATCGCCGTCAAATTCCGCTAAACCTCGTCGCACGGCAAATCCAAAACCGTTGGGAGGTTGATTGTTGATGTATCTAACTGTGGGAAATTCCCGCGATAATTCCTGGCAAATGTCAATTGTTCGATCGACACTGTTGTCATTCACAATCAAAATTTCGTGCGGAATGCCTTCTAAATCGAGCGTCTGGGCGATCGCCCGCACAGTACCTTCCAAACAGCCCTCTTCGTTGTGGGCTGGTACAATCACCGAAATTTTCACTCCTCATCCTCCGCGCAACTGGACAAATTGGTTGTCCACAGGATTATACACCCAAGCTTTAATTTCAGTTTGGGCGATCGACAAATCGCGATCGGACAAATCAACCGCCCACCTCGCATTATTGTACAACTGCGATTGCAAAATCTTAGCAATATCGGGACTGTCCAAATTTACATAAGCGTTAGCAAAAAAAGATTGTTTGTCGCCGACAGATAGCAGTACAATCTTCGGCTGTTGCAAATTTTCTGGCAAAACTGCCCAACCAGCAGCCTTGAAAGATTTTTCGCCCGTTGGGGGTTTGTCTAAATAGCCGTAAACTTTCTCTGGATTAGAAATAAACTCTACATTTTTCGCGAACTTTCTCCAACCTATGCGATCGAGAATTGCAGCGCCTTCTCTCACCAGCCAGGTTTTTTTGCTCAGCACTCTCAAGCAGCTTTCCGGCGAATTCTTGAAAAACTCCGACGGTTCGAGATAGTTAATTAATTGCAAACAATTTTGAGCGCCTTGTTTGTAAAGGAGTGCCGAGCTAGTTTGGGCGATCGCCTGCTGAGAGTTAACAATAATTATAGCAACTAATAAGCCTGCAACTCCCCGATAAATAAATTTATAGTTGCCATTTATGGTAGCAATATTACCTCGGACAAACAATTGTCCGAGCTGAACCAAAGCAATCAACAGCAAAATTGAATTAGTCGTATATCTCGAAGATTCGATCGCCTGAACCGCCCCAAATTCTGCCCTCCCAGCGGTAATAAACAAAGACGATAAAACCGAAAACCAACCTATTGACAGCCAAGGCAAAGCCTCACGCTGCTCGGTAATCTTTCTCCCAAAATGCCATACAAAAAATATAAAACTTGCGAATATTACCAATCCTACTAATGCTGAAAATCCGGGCGATCGCACAATTGGCGAACCCAACAAACTCAAAAAATAATCAATCACCACCAGCGGCTTATTCAACAATGAAATAATACTTGTTTTCCGAGTCGGATGATAATCTATTGAGTAAACAGCACAAGTTGCCACAAACAGCAACATCCATACAATTAATCCGATCTTTTTATGTACTCTTTTTCCTTCTAAAGCCATCACAGCAGGAATCGCCACCAACCAAGAAAGCAAACCTTGAGCCAGGGAAAAACTAGCAATAAAGCAGAATATAGCAGCAAGAGATATTCTAATTTTAGGCGAAAACTTGTTATCTGAAACCAGCACATTAACCGCTGATACAAAACACAAATTTACCAAAAACCAGGCTAATTGAAATCCCCAAAGCCAGTTTTCGTACTGAACCAGGGAGAACACCAAAATACAAGTTAAAATATTAGCTAAATGCCACAAATTATCTCCATTTTTAGCTTGCAGAGAAGATAACTTGTAGGTGGCGATAAAAGTTAGCCCCGCCAAACCTATACTGAGACACAACTGATAGTTAATATTCCATCTAGAAGCAAAACCCAGCAGCGAAATAATTATTTTCGGGAACACTATGCGGTGGTTGCTGTGCAAAGCCCAAAAATCGTTAAAAGTTATATTTCCCTGAGCGATTTTTTCAAAGAAGGGGGCTAATCTCCACTCGTCATCGATGGGAACGTTGATGCTAAAATGCGCTACAAATCCGATTAATATAACAACAGGAATTAGGTATAGACTAAATAAAATATTTTTTTTCATTAACATCAAATCCGGTAGCATCGGAAGTGTAAAATCCAGTCATCAGCTTTTAGACTGACAATTAACAGTCAACCGTCAACAGTCAACCGTCAACCGTCAACAGTCAACAGTCAACCGTCAACCGTCAACCGTCAACAGTCAACCGTCAACCGTCAACTGCTCGCTACTTAACAGTCTTGAACGTATCCAGTTTTCCAGTAAATCGGTTGATAAACATCTGCAAAACAGTCCGCTTGCCGATGTTGATATTAGAACTTACAGCCATTCCCGACTGCAAGTTAACTTCCTGTTGGTTTGGCTTGTTCTTGTTCAAAACAAACTTTTGATTCTTGAGCTTGATTTTTGTTTTGAAAGAGTAGTATTTCCGCAATTCGGTAGGAGGCTCAGCATCCTTGCTAATCTCTTTGACTTCACCCTCAGCAGTACCAAACTCCAAGGCCGGGAAAGCTTCAACATTGACTTCTACAGGCACGCAGGCGTATTTTGTCAGACCCAATTTCTCTCTGTTAACTTCCTTCTCTGGACAAACGCAGCTTTTACCTTTTTCGCAATCAATCTTTTCTCCATCTAATTGTTTGCCATGATACGGCTCCAATTTCTCGCGCTTCTGTCTCATGGCATCCAATACCAGAGCTACGTTGCTGTTTTCGAGGTAAACAACTGCTTCCAGACCGTTTTCGTCGTCCAAAACCTTGAGCAGCTTCTCGGTTTGCTGCGCTTCGTAATAAGCTTCTTCGCAGCGTTTCGGGCGGGGATCCCCAGGCTTTACCACTGAGTTAATGATGGATTGGCAAATCGGATCTTTCGCTATATCCAACTTCGCATCCTGCTTCTTAGAAGGTTTCAAATCAAAGATTACCCCCGAGACTGGAGACTTCAGCACTTGAGTGTCGCGGTTTTGCTGCGCTTTTTCTAGCTGAGCATTTACCTCAGACAGCTTTTTGAGGTTTTCTACTTTTAAGCGGCTAAGCTGAGAATCGCTGCTGGCAATTTGTTTCTGGTTTTCAGCAATTTTGGTGTACAGTTCTCTAGCCCAGGCATCCTTAGTGTTTTTTAACTGTTCTTCGGCGCGGGCTATAGACTCCTGAATTCGCGCTTGTTCTCCTTGCTGGCGCTCTATTTCTGCGGCAATTTTTTCGATGTCACCTTGACGGGCGTTAATTTCACCCCGGCGGGTATTGAGCTCGCCTCGGCGCGTGTTAATTTCGCCTTTGCGGGAGTTGATTTCACCTTCGCGCTGCTTGATTTGATCTTGCTGTTTGAGAACGTCGCTTTGGCCTCTGAAAACATCTTGTTCTTGCTTTTCTTTTTGCAGTTCGGCGATCGCTCCTTGCTCTACCAGCGGGCCTAGTCTGCCCAGAATGGCTTGATTAGACTTCAAGACTTGTTGGGATTTTGCTAACTGTTCGTCAGCCAAATCTTTTTGAGCTAGGGCTGATTTGACTTGCTCTTGCGAAGAAGCTAACTGCTGTTGGGAATAATTTAATTGGTTCTGAGCAAAACCCAATTGTTGCTGTGCGACGGTCATTTGAGCGCCTGCAGCTTTTTCAGCATTCTCAGCTTGCTTCAGTTGTTTGTCCAACTCCTGAACTTGACCTTGGGCTGCGGCTACGCGAGAGAGAAATTCCGATCGATAATTAACATACAGTCCTTGCTGACTGGCATCAAAATTTCCGCTCGATCCCCTGTTGAGGTACAGCTCGTCAATTAGAGCTTGCAGCACTTGATTTTGTGCCACGAGGCTCTGTCTGTCCTTGATTGTGGATTCTAAATTAGAAGGAATAGGGCCTTGAACTTTGCCGTTAACAACATCTTCGTAAAATTTATTTTCTTTTTCCAGGGCCTCTTTAGTTTTCTGAACCGACGTTAAATCTGCTGCGGGTGCTAGGGGGTTGAAAGTGAGCAGAGGCTGGTTTTTTTCCACGCGATCGCCATTTTCAACGTGAAGTCTCACCACCGCCCCTGTAGCGGGTGCTTGGATGTCTCTAGCACCATCTTTAAGTTCCAATTGGCCCACAGCCGGGACAGCTTGTTCTACGCTAGCAAAATAAGCCCAAACCACACCCGAAGTGGTCATTAGCATGATCATCCACAAAAACAAGTGCGACCAAATCGCTGGTTTTTCGAGAATGATTGGTTGCTCAGAAAGCGTGATCGATTTCATAGCCATTTGTTACTTCCCAATTATTAATTGTTCGTTATCGGTTGTGAGTTGTGAGTTGTGAGATATCAAGTATTCGATGACTCTTGTTGTTGGAAGAGGCAATAGTAACGTCCTCTAAGAGCCATTAATTCTTTGTGAGTTCCCTGCTCGACTACAGAGCCTTGATCCATCATAATAATTAAGTCGGCGTTTTGGATGGTAGTCAGGCGGTGAGTGATAAAAAACACCGTGCGGCCGGCGAAAGCCTCTGCTAAGTTATTGCAAACTTGGCGTTCGGAATGATAGTCGAGGGCGCTTGTAGCTTCGTCTAAAATCAGCAATTTCGGGTTTTGCAAAATCGTGCGGGCGATCGCCAAACGCTGTCTTTGACCCCCAGAAAGCGACGCACCCCGCTCTCCGACTATCGTATTGTAGCCAGCAGGCAAGCCCATAATAAAATCGTGAGCTACCGCTAATTTTGCAGCTCGCACAATCTCATCCGTACTCGCATCGGGATTGCTCAGGGCAATATTTTCCTGTACCGAGCAGTTAAACAGCAAAGTATCTTGCAGCACCACCCCTAATTGGCTGCGGAGCGAATATAATTCCACCTTGGCAATGTCGTAACCGTCAATAAAAATTCGGCCCGACAGCGGAGCATAAAGACGCTGCAACAGCTTCATCGCCGTACTCTTACCGGAACCGCTTCCCCCCACAATTCCCACAAAACTGCCAGCGGGAAAATCTAAATTCACATTCGCCAATTGCAGAGCCCCGCTCTCTAGGAATCGGAAGGAAACCTCCTCATATTTAACATCCCCTTGAATTGCCGGCAGCGGGATATTGCTCCTGTCTTCCTCGCTGGTTTCCGTGGGTTTATCGACAATATCCTTGAGCATATCGATCGACATCGAGACTTCTTGGAAACTCTGCCACACGCTCACAAAACGCAGCAGCGAACCCGTCACGTTCCCCGAAATAATTCGGAAAGCAATCAACTGACCCAAAGTCATGTCATTGCTCAGTACCAAATAAGCACCCACCCACAACTGAGCCAAGTTACCCACCTGGTTTAAAAAGCTGCTAATCGTACCTGCTGTTGTCCCCGTGATAATTGTTTTAAAACTGGCTGTAATGTATTTTGCGTAGCGGCTCGACCACTCCCAGCGGGATTTCAATTCAATATTTTGAGCCTTAACAGTTTGAATTCCGCTGACTACTTCTACTAGATAAGATTGAGAGTCAGCAAAACGCATATTTCTTTGTTTGATCAGGCGCAGCACCAGCGGATTGATCAGAATAATCATCAGCGCCAGTATCGGTACCACTGCCAAAGATACGAAGGTTAGCTTCACGCTGTAGGAAAGCATCACCGCGACGTAGACCACCGAGAATACTGCATCGAGAACAACTGTCAAAGCTGTACTCGTCATGAATTCCCGAATCTGGCCCATCATGCTGAATTTGTAAACCAAATCTCCGACGCGCCGGTTGTCAAAGTAATTCTGGGGCAGCCGCAGCAAGTGGTCGATAATTTCCGCACTCAATTTGACATCGATACGGTTGGAAGTATCTATAAATAAGAAGGTACGCAAACCATTTAGCAGTCCTTCAAACAGGGCAACACCTAACAGAAACGCCCCCAAAATATCCAAGGTGTCGATGCTGCGCTGACCTAATACTTTATCAATAATTACTTGGCTGATTAATGGGTTGGCCAGACCGAATAACTGTACAAAAAACGAGGCTAACAGCACTTCAAAAAACACTGTTTTGTGTTCCATCAGCGCCGGCACAAACCACCAGAAGCTGAACTGCTCTTTTTGCTCGACTTGGGGAGCTTGCAGCAGCAGGACTTCTCCTAGTTCTCCCCAGATTTCTTTAAACTGAGGTATCCGCTTCCGCATCAGCCCCTTTTCTGGGGTTGCCATCACCAATTCTTGCTCGGTGATGCTGTAAATAATGGCAAAGCTATTTTCCCATTTAACCATTACGGGAGCTTTGATGCGGTTGATGGCTTCGGCTGGGACTTGCGCTAATTGGGGCGTGAGGCCGATGCTTTGGGCGATCGCCCCGCAGGCTTGCAAGTTGATCGCACCAGCGGTTTTTAACTGATTTTCTAGAACTTTGCGGATGATATCCCGACGAAATTTGATGCCGAAATACTTGCTCAACATTTGGAAGCAAGCTAGGGGCGCATCTATGGTTCCTTTGGCGCGGAAAACCGGATATTTCGTATCCTTTGGTACTTCGGCTCGCGGGTCTGCAGGAGGTGGTGCGGGCTTAATCACCAGCGATTTTTCACCACTAAGCGACCTCACGCCTGGGTCTTGTATCGAAGTTTCGATTGGTGACTCTGGTTGCGGTTCTGGGGGTTCGCGGAAGCCGACCAAGCGCGCGCCGGCGTGACCTTCTACTTTTAAGGATTTGGCTGCGGTTTCCACAGAGAAACGGCTGCCGGTGGGAAAATCGCCCAAGACGCCGCTGCTGACGAGCCAAATGCGATCGGCATCTAACTCTTGGGCGAGTTCTTGGGTTTTTTTGTTGCCCTTTGGCACGTTGACAACTGTCGCGTCTTCCCAAGCTTGCAGGGTGAGTTCCTTGAGATTGGAAGTACCGTCGGCTTGGCGCTGCAATTCCAGGCTCAACAGTTCAAATACTTCGCTCAAGGAAGAGTGAGCGCGAAAGGCTTCTCCGAATGTGGGTTGTTTTTCCACTACACTCAGGAAATCTTCAGCAGGTATGACGATCGCGATTACATCTGTAGAAGCAATCGCCGTTTCGCAGGGAATTCCCCTGAGCAAGCCAGCCCAGCCTATAATTTCCTGTGACTGCACCAAACGCAAACTGACGTGGCGCTGCGACCGCTGGTCAAACCCCAGCAGCCGAGCCTGGCCTTGATAAATAATTGCCACCTGAGCCGGCATTTTTTCCCGTTCAAACAGGGGTTGCCCGGTGCTGTAGCCTAGGAGTTGGCATTTAGCCACCAACGCTAGAAGAGCCGTCTCAGAGAGTCGGTCAAAGGGAGGTGTTTTAGCTAAGAAATCCTGAATCTGGGAGAGGGAAACAGCGGCAGAAGTCATCCGATTTTAGATTTTAGATTTTAGATTTTAGATTTTAGATTGAATCCACAGATGAATCCGGAGGCTTTTTGTCAGGATGCTACGCTTTTAAAGTTTCCACGGATTAATCCGCGGCCCCCAGACAAAATTGCTTTCGGTCACGATATTGAAGACACCGAAGACAGGGGTTGTAGCGGGCCAATCTTCGATACCTGTTCGGCGACCCAGCTTTCAAAAAGTTCGTTAATCAAGCGCAGCCGCATCGATTCGTCGAGCTGGGCCGGCATGAACTGTTCTAGTCGAATAATTACCATCCATTCTGCCAGAGGACGCGGTGTCCAGAGTTGATTTGGCTTGCTTACAGACAAAAGTTTGCTGATTGCCGGGTGAGGCTGGCTCAGGGGTACAGGGCCCAACACGCCGTCGGACTTGGACTCTGGGCCTTCGGAAAAGTTGCGGGCTACTTCGGCAAAGGTTTGTTCGCCTTCGAGGATGCGAAAGTAAAGTTCGTTTGCTAGTGCTGGATTTTTGGTGCGTACCAGGGAATAGACTACGTGGTCTAGGCTGGCTTTGCGGGTTAAAAAATAATTATCAACTTTAGGTCTCCAAGTCTCTTGCTTAAATTTTTCGATCAGCAAGGGTCTGACGGCCATGTCTTGAAGTTCTGCAGCAGTCATGTTTTGGCTGCGGAGCCAAGCTTCTCGGGCTTCGGGCGCTGTCAGTTGGTGCTGTGCCAGAAAGTTTTCGACGGCTCCCTGTCGTTCTTCGTCGCTGCAACTAAAGGATGCGATCGCTTGGTCTATGATTACACCCCGCAAAAATTGGGGCATCAACTGATACCGCTTCAGGAGCGATGGCATATCCTGAGCTTGAAGCAATTTATCGCCTATTTGAAAAAGTCCTGTCATTTTTTTATCTCCAACTGACTTGCGCTTTCCCTTTTAATTTAGTTGTGGCAGGAAAAGAGCGACAACCACTAACCTCTCAATCTCCCGATGATAGCAGAGCGTTAAGAAAGCTAGCGCTATTGCTGTCTATTTCTTGACGCTTTACCGGGCTACGGGTTCCTTTCAAATAGTTTGCCTATCAGGGAGGAGTAAGCGAGGCTATCAAGAATTTTGGGGTTTGTCGCCATTGTTTGCTGGACTCGATCCCGATAGTGCCGGCGCAGTTTTGGGTTGGTTCCCAGTGCTGTACTTAGCTCTATATAAGAGTTCTCGCTGTTTGCTACAAGTTCCGGAAGTTGTAGCTCTTCGAGGACTGCTGCTGATGGGCGCGATCGAATTTTTTGCCCTTTTCTTGCCACTACTGGCAACCCTACCAACAGCGCTTCTGAACCGGAGCCGGCATCGCTGTATGGATAGGCTTCTAAATATATATCAGCTAATTTCAGACATTTTATGCAATCTGCGCGATTTTTTAGCGCTCTTATCACAACTATCCGCTGTTTGTCAAGCCCAAATTCCCCGAATGTCGATCGAATTTGGTTGTAAAAAAACACCGCCGCGTAGTTTTCTCGGCCCGAACCAAAGGGATACAAAACTAAAATAGAATTCGGCACAGCAGCAATAATTTTTGCCCAAGTCGATCGCAATTCTGGGATAATTGTCCAAACCGGAGCGCCGGAGATGAACACTACAGATTCATCAGTGGCTCCCCAACTGCTGCGAGTCGGTTCAACTGTAGCAGCCGCTGATGCTACCGGATAGCTGAAACAAACTCCCGAACCTTCTAAAGTAATTAATTTTTCCCGATACTGTGCTGCTGCACCTGTCGGCAATGTCAAATCTCCAGCAATCAAATAATCGATATTTCGGGCTGCAGTGCTGGCCGGATTTGATGCAGCGGTAGCCATTTGCACCCGCGCCAATCGGTGCAAACACAGCAGCGCGGTTGCTTGGGAAGTTTCGGCGATATTAGTGCAAATTAGCAGAATATCTAAATCGTGCGATCGAATTTCCTGTACTTGCTCTGGCAAATCCCCCGAAAGTTGCATTAGTTTGTCAGCGCAACTTTCGCAATATTTCCCCAATTGCTCATCCTCTACCTGGAAATGATACACGATAACTTCAAACTTGGTTTTATCCAAATATTCAAAGGTTGGAATAGCAGCAAAAGTCTCTGAATTTCCACTAATTTCATCCAGCAAAAATCCCACTCTAATTTTAGTTCGTTCAACTGCTCTTTCAGCAAAAATCCAGTCTATTTGACAGCCAATATTTTTTAAATAAAATTCCAAAATATCAGCTCGCCGAATCAATACATTTAGCAGATTAGCTTCGCTCAAATACAAGACTTTAAAGCTAACATTCTTAGCAATATAAGCAGCCAAATAACGCCAAACTTCCGCCTCGGGAAAACGGGCAATATTAGTAGCGACGTACTCTATCAACCCCTGGAAATATTCCGAGTATTTTTCAACATCTCCCTTCTGCTGAAAACAAGTCGGAGATTGAAATAGAAATTTGAGAAAATCGTCAAAAAACCACTGAGGAATCGCTGCATTTTTATACTCTAGCCGCAACTGATAAGCCTCCCCGTACAGCATCGCTGCGAGGAGATATTGAATCTGCTCAGCAATTGCCCCTGCGTCAGCAAGTTGCGAGACTAACTGCTGCACAAAACTTTGTTCTGACTCCGTTAAAATTTCATGTTTCAGGTGGCTATCCATTAACAACTTATGAGCTTTACCCGCTGCTTGCGAGTAAGCGCTTTCTAAATTTTTGGCTGGGAAATTCAGCCAATATTCCGCTAATTGTTGGCGGTACTGGCGCATTTTTTCCAGAATAAACTGGTTGGATGGCAATTTTTTGTATTGTGCTACCAGCGCTGACAAGTTAGATATATTAGGCTGGGTTCTTATGGCTAACTTTTGGCGGATTGTATGTTTGATTTCGCGATTGAGAAAACTGTACTCAGGACTATTTAGCAGTTTTTTGTAAAATCTGACCACATCTTTCTGATTTTCCCCAGCCGCGAAGTTTTTCCAGGTTTGTTGGTCGGGATGAATCCTGAGTGACGACAGTTTTTCGTCTACAAATCCGATGTGATAATTGCCCATGATGCGCCACCACATATCTAAGTCTACATACTGAGACAATCCTGAATCAAACAATCCTATTTCGGCAAAAACTCTGGCGGAAATTAATACGGTACTCGGTTCACCAATTTTGTTGATGGGGTTGCTCAAGCAGTTAGCATCTGCGAGCAATTCTTGTCCGGGCTGAATAGATTTTAAATTCGACCAACTTTTGTGCAAATCTTTAATTGATTGGGAAGCTTTACGCAAAATCGGGTGAGATTCATCGGCGGCGATGGTGATAGCGCGCGGGGAGAAAACCATACCGACTTCGGGGTTTTGTTGGGCTAGGGCGACCATTTTTGCGATACATTCTGGTGCTAGCAAGTCGTCTTGAAACAGAAATTTAATGTATTCACCTTTGGCTTGGGATATGCAGAAGTTCCAGTTTTGTGATAAGCCGTAGTTGCGGTGCAGGATGATGCGGAAGTCGGCGGATGTCTGGGATTGGAAGGATTGGGCGATCGCAATTGTGCGGTCTGTGGAACCGTCATCGGATACAATCAGTTCTATGTTGGGATATGTCTGAGCCAAAGCACTTTTGATTGTTTCCTCAATAAACGCTTCTCCGTTGTACGTCGGAATGCAAATGCTCACCAAAGGCTGCCAGTTTTGCAGTTGGGCTTTTGATTGAGTTTTGGGGTGTGATGATTGCAAGTCAGCCTTAATTTTTGCAGACTCTGCTTTGGCTGTTGCAGACAGAGGCAAGTTTTGAAAGTTATCAGTAATCTCGGCAATATATTCGAGACGTTTTCTAATTTTACTACCCGTAACTTGCGGGTTGAGTAAAGTTTGAATTTCCTCAGCAGCTACCGCTCCAATTTCTCGAGCTTTTTGGTAATTATTGAAAACTTTCCGCATTAAATCAGCCGCGTGTTCGACATCCGGTTGTGCCCATACATTGCCTTTTTTGTAAGGCCCGCAATCTTGCTCAATCGGGATTAATTTATACTTGACTAAAAAGCTGTTACCCACATTCATAAATTCTGTATTTGATGAATAGTCGGTGGCAATTACAGGTTTGCCATAAAACATTGCTTCAGCCATTGTTAAGCCGAATCCTTCGCAGCGGTGCAGCGATACGTAGCAGTCGCAATTGTAGAGCAAACCGTTAATTTGATCTTTGGACAAATACCCGTCTAGATGTTTAATGTTTGAATTGTTGGCTATGGCTAAGTTTAAGGCGGTTTTAGCTTCGGGAAATTGATGTGAATTGGAAGATTTGATAATTAACAATAGGCGGTCATCTTCGCCGAAAGCTTGTTTGAAGGCTTGAATTGTAGCTAAAGGATTTTTGCGTTCGATGCGGCTGCAAAAGTCGAATATAAACAGGAAAATAAATTTATTTTTAGGCAAACCTAGCTCTTTTCTGCTGAGGAAAGGTGCGGGCAGAGCAATGCTGGGCATGATTTTGATGACGGGAATTGGTGAAACTTGGGCAATTGTTTCGGCACAATAATTGCTGTAAGTCCAAATTTCGTGAAAGTGATTAAATGCGGGATGCCATTGGGGGGGGAATGCGGGTATTTCCCAGGCCCAAAATCCGATGTTGTATTTGTTTTGAAAATAACTTGAACCTCTATGTTTGATAAAGGTTGTCACTTCGTCGGCGTTGACTTGAATTAAGTTGACTGGGTGCGGATTGTCAGGGCTAAAGTTTTGATAGGTGTTGTCTTGTTGGCGGTGGGGACTGCGGGAAAAATTGTTGATGTTAAAGGGGATTTTGGCTGCTTCTGTTGCTCGGATGTTTGCTCGGACACCTTCTCCGACTCCAAATTCGCCGTTGATGTAGCCGGCGATGTTAATTCCTAAATTTTGATTCATAGTTTTTAATGTATTGAGCTAAGTGTTGTGTTATTTTTTTGATTAAAAAGCTGAATTAATTGATATTCTCAATGGCGCTTGAGGAGGGTGGGAGTTGAGAATAAATGATCGTGTTCTCAATATTTGCTAAGATGTAGCAATCTTTGCTGGATGGGGAACAGGATTTAATTGAACCGCAGAGGGCGCAGAGTACGCTGAGGAAGAGAAGGGAGGGAAGAGCAAGAGAATGAGTTGGTCTCTGAAAATTTTGTTCTTGACAAATGTGCCGATCGCCATTGTATACTGGCATCGCCATGCTAACTTTCGGCTGGTTGTCTGTCGCACGGGTTGCTCTGTTTGATTTTACCGAAGGTCTGGGTCTAAAGCCCCGTCCTTCAGGACGGCTTTGATTTGTTTTTGAATACTTGCCATCTCCAGCCAAGAGTATTATACTTGTAGAATAACACAGGTCGAGTGATATGAAAACATACAAATTCAAACTCTACAATCACAAAAGGAATAGGTATCTCAAGCGGACTATTAACGCAGCAGCAAGCATATACAACCACTGTCTTGCTCTACACAAGCGTTATTATCGAATGTGTGGCAAGCACTTAAACAAGTTCCAACTGATGAAACATCTAGCTAAACTTAGAAATAAGAATAGTTATTGGCAACGAGTTGGCTCTCAGGCTGTGCAAGACATTTGCGACCGCATCGATCGAAGCTATAAGCTGTTCTTCAAGCACCACAGTAAAGGTGTCAAACCACCTTCATTTTGTCAGAGTAAGAAGTATAAATCATTCACTCTCAAGCAAGCTGGTTATCAACTTATAGGTAACAAAATACGTATTGGCAAGCAAACGTTCGGTTACTATAAATCTAGAGTGATAGAAGGGAAAATTAAGACACTAACAGTAAAGAGAGTACCAAGCGGAGATATGTACATCTTCATTGTTACTGATGCTGTTAGTGAATCCATTGGAGTCGTGACGGGTAAAATCGCAGGCTTTGATTTTGGACTTAAAACTTTCTTGACTAACTCTAATGGTAAAGATATCGAATCACCATTGTTCTTATTGCAAGCTAAGAAGCAACTAAAGAAGTTATCTCAACAACTATCATCTAAAAAGCTTGGGTCGAACAATTGGAATAAAGCCAGAATTAATCTAGCTAAACTCCACGAGCGAGTAACTAATCTTAGACGTGACTGGTTCTGGAAATTGTCTCATAAGCTTTGTGATGAATATGATGTTTTGTGCTTCGAGACACTTAACCTAAGAGGTATGCAAAAGCTTTGGGGTAGAAAGATAGGAGACTTAGCTTTTGGCACTTTTTTAGAGATACTTCAGACCGTAGCTGCAATGAAAGGTAAGCAAGTTGTCTCGATCGGACAATGGTTTGCTAGTAGTAAACTTTGCTCCAATTGTTCTCACAAACACTCAGGACTTCAATTGCGCGATCGTGAGTGGACTTGTCTTAATTGTGGTACACACCATGATAGAGATAAGAACGCAGCAATTAATATTCAAAGAGAAGGGGTATCTTCTCTTCGCTTAGACACCGTAAGACTTCCAAAGGAAGCTAGTGTTGCTTGAAGCTAGAATCCCCGTACCTTCAGGTCGGGGAGTATATCAAAATAAACTAATCAGGAATTTTAGACAAAGTGATCGATCGCGTCAACCACGACCTTTTGAAACTGCTACCGCCGGATGCTAAAGTCGTAGTCGAAATTGGCTGCGGTACGGGTTCGACGGGGGAAGAATACAGGCAGGTAAATCCCCACTGTCAGTATATTGGTATTGAGCGCGATCGCGAAAAAGCTAAAATTGCAGTCGATCGGCTAAACTGGGTGACGGTAGCCGATATTGAAGAACTTGCCGTCGAAAGTCTCGACATCGCCCCCGGCAGCGTCGATTGTTTGATTTTTGGCGACTTGCTACCCTATCTCAAAAATCCCTGGGATATCCTCAAACAGTACAGTGCTTTGCTCAACCAAGACGGGCAAATTTTCGCCGCCATCCCCAACGCTCAATACTGGCGGCGCATTGTCAATCTGTTGCGGGGAGATTGGGAAAATCCCGATGGCAAGATGCAGCACTGGTTTACCCTAGACAGTATTAAATCACTATTTGCTGATGCCGGATTGCAGGTTTACGAACTGCAAGGGAAGGGACACAAAACCGAAACTTTTGTCCGCTTCCAGCAATTGCTGCATCCAATGGTGAAGGCTTTAGAGCTGACAGCGACGGATTTTGCTACGCAAACCGGTGCTGAATATTATATCGCGCGATCGACCAAATCGGCCGTACCGCCCCGCAGATTGCTGATCCAAACTATCATTATGGCTCCTACAGGGTGCGATCGCGTGCGAGTTTTGGAACCTGACCAATTTAGCGCCACAATTCCCGGTGTCCGCACCGTCTCCGGAGTGAAAGCAGCAGAATTAATTAGCCCCCTAGCTGGAGAAGAAAAAGTCTTCATCTGGCAGCGGACAATCATGCAATATCCCGCTTACATTCCCAAACTCAAAGAACTGCTAAAACAAGACTACTTAATAGTAGCTGAAATTGACGACAATCCCATCCGCCGCCGCGAATACGCAGACAACAATTACCTCAGCTATCGCGGCTGTCACTGCGTTCAAACTTCTACAGAACCGCTAGCAAAAATTTTGGGGCACTACAATCCCAATGTTGCCGTATTTCCCAATCAATTAGCTTATCTCCCCCCGCCGCGAATTTACCCCACAGAAGATACAGTCACCATATTTTTTGGTGCGCTCAACCGCGAACAAGATTGGCAGCCGATTATGGCAGCGCTCAATCGAGTTTTGTCCGCACACAAACATCGGGTTCGAGTTAAAGTAATCCACGACAGCAGATTTTTTGAAGCCTTGGAAATACAGCAAAAGGAATTTGAACCCTTTTGCAGTTACGAACGGTATCAAGAAATCATGTACAGTTGCGATATAGCTTTGCTGCCGCTCGTTCCCAACCCGGTTAACGAAATGAAATCCGATTTAAAATTCATTGAATGTGCGGCGCGGGGAGTAGCGGTGCTGGCAAGTCCCACCGTCTACGAACATTCAATTGTCGAAGGTGAAACCGGGTTAATTTACAGATATGAAAAAGATTTTGAAATTAAGCTAAATTTGTTAATTAATGATAGTTTTCTGCGCCAACAAATAGCAGCGAATGCTTACGAATGGGTGCGCGACAACCGCTTGCTGTGCGGGCACTACCGGCAGCGGCGAGATTGGTACTTGCAAATGCGGGACGAGTTGCCGCGTTTGAATGCTGAGTTGCGCGGAAGATTGCCGGAGTTATTTGGTGACTAAGTGCGGTAAGATTTACAGGCGTGATTGTTGTGCGAACTTTCTGTTTTATTGTTTAATTTTTAATTCTTAATCAACTCCAATGCGAATTCTCTTCACGATTGCTCACTTTTACAATCCCAGCGGCGACGGGAAACACGCTTCCCAGCGAAACGACCCGCAACCCCGACTCAATGCTTTAACTGCTTGCGTTACATCGCTGCAAGCTTTGTACGGCCAATCTCAGTGCATGATTCACATTAGCGAATGTGCAACTATCCCATCAAATCAAGCTCAAAAGCACGAAATTGACATTGTTGTTTGCACTACTCAAGGCTATCACCTCTTGCCTCAACTGCCGGTACAGCCCAGGTCTTTTATGCACCACGCTACAAAATGCGAGCCGCTGCTGTTGGGGTTTGAGTGTCAAGCAGTTTTGCGAGCGTGTCTTGACAAATACGATTATTTTTGTTATTTGGAAGATGATTTAATTCTGCACGACCCGTGGTTTTTTAGTAAATTAAATTGGTTTACGCATCACGGGGGGAATGCAAATTTGCTGCAACCGAACCGTTACGAAATATCGCCTCAAGGAGCTGTTTTTAAAGCATATATTGATGGGGATTTAGCGGCAGGAGTTACTGCTAAGTTTCAAAATGTGGAGGAACAGCCGCAGTTAATGGGGAAAATTATGGAACAGCCAATTTCTTTTGAACGGGCTTTGAATCCTCATTCCGGCTGTTATTTTTTGAATGCGGAACAGATGGCTTACTGGGCTAAGCAGTCTCATTTTTTGGATAGGGATACTAGCTTTATTGGCCCGCTGGAAAGTGCGGCGACTTTGGGGATTATGCGGACTTTTAGAGTTTACAAGTCAACTCCTGCTTGTGCTAATTTTTTGGAAATTCAACATTTTGGGGCGAGTTTTCTGAAGTTGATCGGTAATAAGGTGAGGATTTCGGAGGAAGGTTGAGTTAAGATATTTAGGTAAGCTGCAATATTTGAGAGGTCGCATGACTCAGGCAACCGAAAAGATTGTCCTCCCCTCTCCCTTCCCCGACCACACTCAATTGCCAGAGGAAGACGGCACTTTCGTGAAGAATTTTCAGGAGCATCCGCAGAGTATTATTTTAACTGATTCGATCGGGCTGGTGTTGCAGGGGCTTCATCCCGACGGGCAATATGCTATAGGCCAAGACTGCGGCATCTACTGGCGAGAAACTGAACCGCTGGAAAAGGGAGCGGAAGCTCCTGATTGGTTCTACGTGCCGAACGTGCCACCAAGACTAGGAAATCAGATTCGTCGCTCTTACGTGCTGTGGCGGGAATTCATGGCTCCGATGATTGCTTTGGAGTTTGCATCGGGAGACGGTTCCCAAGAGCGGGACACAACGCCGCTATCCTACTCGGAAGTTGGAGCGGCGCAAAGACCTGGGAAGTTTTGGGTATATGAGCGAATCATGCGGATTCCGTATTATGGGATTTATGAAATCAATAGCGGTCGGCTGGAGGTTTACAGCCTGAACAATGGGTTTTACCAGCAGTTGCTTCCGAACGATCGCGGTCATTATCCGATCGCGCCAATGGGCGTAGAATTAGGACTGTGGGAAGGCAGTTATCAAAACCAGACTATGCTGTGGCTGCGGTGGTGGGACAGCGAGGGCAATTTGCTGCTGACAGGTACAGAACGAGCTGCTGTCGAACAGCAACGAGCTAATGTTGAACAGCAACGAGCTTCCTTAGCAGAGCAGGCTTTGACGGCAGAAGCCCGAGCGCGGCGGGATGCTATCCCTCGGTTGTTGGCAATGGGATTGAATACAGAGCAAGTGGCAGAAGCGCTGGGTTTATCTGCAGACGAAGTTAGGCAGCATTCACAATCTTGATGTCGCTTTTTATTAATTAGAAGTCAAAACATCGCCGATTTTAACTGTGCCGCTGTTGATGATTTTGGCTAAAACTCCGGTTTGTGCGTGACCGAATTCTTGTTTGAGTAAACTCAGTAGGGGAATATCCCGATCGCCCGTTTCTGGATTTACTTCTATATTGACACAGCGACCGATTCGTGCTGTCACTTCGATCAGAGCTGTACCTAATTGAAACTGTTTTCCGATTAACTCAAATTCCGACCAAGCTTCCATGCCTTCTAGCAGAATGTTCGGGCGAAATCGGCGCACGTCTATCTGTTGGTTGGCCTTTTCGGTTAATTCGTCTAGGGTGGCTTGGGCGAGGAGAGAAATGTGTACGGGTGCTCGATCGGGATAGCGAGTTTCGCCGCTGCTGTCGCCGACTAACTGCAAAGGTGCAAACTCCGGGTGTCTTGCTTCTTTTGTTGGCTGCATTTCCGCCAAATATTCGCTAAAAAAGCTGCTGATGCGATCGCGCCCCGCTGCTGTGTTCGTTGCTGCTGATAACACTGCAACTCCTTGACGCTGGACTGTTAAAACGGTCGTTTCCGGTTGATAGTGGCATTCTAAAGCTGCTAAATGCGGCCAATCGTTTTGAACTGCAAAAGATTTTTTGCTCATCCAAGGTACATTTTCGGCGGGCATTTTTGCAGCTTCTATATTATCTGCAAACATTAAGGCAAAAGCGCGATCGCCCTTAATTCCATGTCCTGCTGTTAAAGCAAACCCCGACATTTCTTGCGGTGTCAGCCCTTTAATGGGGTAAATGAATAACTGTTTTATGGTTGCTAATGTCATATTTTTTTTAGCTGCGCTTCCATTTCATCTGAACTCTTGTCCCCCCCTTATTAAGGGGGGCTAGGGGGGTAAAAGCTAATTCAAAAACATTAATAAAATTGCTATAAACAGCCCATCAAGCTAACAATTCATAGCGGCGGATATCGGGAGGCCCAACGGCCAAACCGTCTAATTTCTGCACGGCGGCTTGAAGGTGATTTGAAGCGAGATGTTGTTCTAGCAAAGCTGCACTTTCCCACTCTTCAACAAAGGTGAAATCTGTAGGATCGGCTTGATTTTGCAATAATTCGTATTTGATGCAGCCTTTTTCTTGGCGAGTTGGCTCGATAATGCTCAACAGCAGAGATTTAAGTTCTGCTACTTTGTCGGGAAAGGCGGCGAGACGGGCGACTACTCGCAAGGTTGGTTTGGACATAGGGTAAAAAAACAAGCTGTTATGGCGATCGAATTTACCGATGTCGATCGGGCAAACTCAACAAAACACGATTTTACTAAAAATAACTCAAAGAGGTCGATCGGTCAACAGCCAGCATAATCTTTCCAGGAAGCGCTCAAGTCTCAGAAACCAGGTTGATTCCAAAATTCTTCGTTACCAACCGCAGAACGTCGTATAAACCGGCTTTCTTGGTATATTCTTCCCTCTTCCTTCTTCCCTCTTCCTTCTTCCCTCTTCCTTCTTCCCTCTTCCTTCTTCTCAATCTTTGGGATAAAATCGCTTGTTTGCTGTAGAATATTCCCAGGCGAGATTCTCCGGGTCTTTTTCGCGGCTCCACTCAGCAAACTCCGGTTTAACTTTCCATTTGCCGATCGTAGTGGCGTGAACTTTGAAGCGACGGGAAAGTTCCGTCTGGGTAAAAGAGATTTTCGGCTTTTGAGGAGTCTTGGTTTGAGCTATCGGAAATAAATTAGGTTTTTTTTCTTGTGCTTGTTCCCCATTTGTGGGATGCTCTTTAACAGCTATTACCGCGTTAGGTGTGGCGCTTTGATTGACATTTGGAGCTATTTGAAAATAATACAAAATTCCTCCTTGTTCCGTCACTTCAAAATCGGCGGCAAACTCATAGGCCCGTTTGTCAAGATATTCTTGAACCTTTGATCCTGGGAGTTTCGCATTCATCGCCAAATCCAAAGCCGTAACTCGCCCTTGATTTTCCTTGATCAACTTGTAGAAAACCGAGTCTAAATGAGCGAGTTTATGTTTTTGCTGCTGCTGGTAAAACTTGTAAGCCCAAGCAATGCCCGCTGTGGTGGCGATCGCCCAAAACATCGTTCCCGACTCGAAACTGGCAACCGCCGTCAAGCAAATAGGCAAAAGTAGGGTAAGATATCCCCAAATGCTGCCCTTCTGTAGGTTATTGCTGTTTTTGACCATAGTTCCTGAACAGGTATGTACTTTCGCTAACGCCGTGCTTGTCTGAAAGCCGTCTGGTTTTTCGACACTAGATATATCGCTGTCTAAATCCGCTAATCGCTATCTGCCTAAAAACGGATAAAACCCCCACACTCCTAAGTGAACAATCCTAATTTTAGACCCAATTTCCAACTTTTTTGATTAATCTAGCTGAGTCAATTTTTCTATCTCAAACTTCTACGACGACTTAGCCGATGGCGAAGTCGAAGAAAATCGAAGTATCCAAAATCGAAACTCTCCACTATACTATAAAATCCCAGAATCTACTTTTTTTATAACCGAGGATTCATGTACTTATTTCGCAAACAGATTGCCATCCTGTCTCTAGTTGTTGCTTGCTGTACCCTGACTATTAGTTGCGGCGATAACCGAACTGTCCAGTGTACTAAGTTTACAGAAATTGTCACCAAAGGCAAGGCTCTCATCGATCTTAAGAAAGGCAGCTACGATGCTGTAACTAGCAAGAACTTAGCTAAAGATTTGAACCAGACAGCGAAACAACTTGAGGCTTTGGAAGTCACAGATCCCACCCTCAAAGAGATTCAAGGCCCATCGGTTAAATCCTTCCGGGAAATGGGTCAAGCACTAGGCGACATAGCCAAAGCTCTTGAGACTGCAAATCAGGCTTCTACCAGTATAAAAGGTCGAGAGCAAATCAAAACAGCTAGCGCAAATATTCTCCGATACGGACAGCAGGCGAATCAAGCAGCGGAAAATCTAGATGCTTTGAGTGGCAAACTGATTCAATATTGTAAGAGCGATCGGTAAATAGGTAATTGCAAAAAAATCAAAACATCAATTATAATACCCTGCAAGATGTGATTGTTTTTTGCGATCGCCTACTTAATGACTAATGACTGATGACTGATGACTAATGACTAATTACCAAATTTAATGATGAATTTCTAGATTCAAAATATAGCGACCGAGTTGTACTTTTTCCGACCACAACTCATATTCTAACCGCAAGTGTCCCGGTTCCGGCTTTCCTGTCAGCGTCAAGTTGCGAGTGAAGTTGCGGAGGCGCAACTGTTCGGGAGTCGCCAGCGATTCGCCCTGAAGCCAGTAACGGCTAAGCCCGTACATTCCCCGTTCCCAGCAGTGGCGGTAACTGTATTTGCCGTTTCCTTGCATGGTCATAATGACTCGATAGGGCGAAACTTCTAGCCACAGTAACCGGGGTTTTATGCTGGTTGGTAAGATAGCAACTTCCTCGCCAGATTCGTCGGAAAATTGGCGATCGACTATTGCCGGTTCGTGTAGCAACAAGTGAAAGCGATCGCTGTCTTTTTGATAAAGCGTACCAGCGGTTTCAACGAATGACCACAAAGGTAAATCTGTGGATACCAGCGATAAACTTACAGGCTTGCGGTGATGCGTCAGCATAAATAAAAGTGTAGGAGTTATTGTGGATCGGGTGTTTTGAGATACTTCGGCTTGCTTCGGCTCCCTTCGACTTGAGGGGTTAAGACGCTGGCTCACAAGTTGCGAGCGTACAAGTTTGAAATTTTGTACTTTAGAGTTTAGATTGGTTGGATTCCAAATTCCGGAGATTTTGCTTAAAACAATCAAAAATCTACAACTAGCAATCGAAAATCTAAAATTGTTCAGTCAAAATTCAATCATCTGTTCAATAACTGAGTGCAATAAGTGAAATATGAGCAAATATACGGATGGTTTTTGGTAAAATCAAGATAAAATCTGTACAGTTGCATCTGCTGTCCCCCGTGGCTGATACCAGTTTCACAAAAGAATGAAATTGGGTAGCCCCTGTTCCAAAGCCCTATGCGGTATATCATTCCCCATTCTAAAATCTAAAACTTGTTGGCTCGCGAAGTCAAAGAATCTAAAATCTAAAATGGTATGACTTAGGACTGAGAAAAGGGTAGGATAGCTAACGCTGTCCCATCCTAGTTTATCTCAATGCAAGCTGATATTATAACTACTTCGCTTCTAGGCGAAAGTCAAACTTTAAGCATTCAAAAACCTGCTTCGGGCTTGTCGCTGCGAGGTCGGATTCGAGTTCCGGGCGATAAGTCGATTTCTCACAGAGCTTTGATGTTGGGCGCGATCGCCAGCGGTGAAACGACTATTGAGGGACTGCTGCTAGGAGAAGACCCCCGCAGCACTGCTAAATGTTTCTCGCTATTGGGAGCCTCGGTTTCGGAACTTAACGCGAAACGGGTGAGCGTCCGTGGTGTCGGAATTGGCGAGTTAAAGGAGCCTCTCGAAGTCTTGGACGCGGGTAATTCCGGCACGACGATGCGGTTGATGTTGGGAATTTTAGCGTCTCATCCGGGGCGTTTTTTTGCGGTAACTGGTGACAGTTCTTTGCGATCGCGCCCCATGTCGCGCGTCATTAAACCGCTGCAACAAATGGGAGCGCAAATTTGGGGTAGAAAAAGCAGTTCTTTAGCTCCCTTAGCGATACTCGGACAGCAGTTAAAAGGGATTCACTACCATTCGCCGATCGCCTCTGCTCAAGTTAAATCCTGCATTTTGCTGGCCGGTTTGATGGCTGAGGGAGAAACTACAGTCACAGAACCCGCTCTGTCGCGGGATCACAGCGAGCGGATGCTGCGGGCCTTCGGAGCAAAATTGAGCGTCGATCCAGAAACTTGCAGCGTTACAGTCACTGGGCCCGCGCAACTACAAGGGCAGAATGTGATTGTACCGGGAGATATTAGTTCGGCGGCATTTTGGCTGGTGGCTGGGGCGATCGTCCCTGGTTCCGAACTCGTAGTCGAAAATGTCGGAGTCAACCCAACTCGCACGGGTATTTTGGAAGCTTTGGAGATGATGGGCGCTGACATTGAACTGCAAAATCAGCGAGAGGCGGCTGGCGAACCTGTAGCGGATATTTTGGTTCGCTATTCCAGTAAGCTGCGGGGATGCACCATTGCTGGCGACTTAATTCCCCGATTGATTGACGAAATCCCCATTTTGGCAGTTGCGGCAGCTTTTGCGTCCGGTACTACAATAATTCGAGATGCGGCAGAGTTGCGAGTCAAAGAGAGCGATCGGCTGGCCGTGACTGCTGTGGAACTCAACCGCATGGGAGCCCAAATTACTGAGTTACCCGACGGCTTAGAAATTACCGGCGGAACTCCTTTAACTGGCGCGGATGTTGACAGCTACACCGACCACAGAATAGCGATGAGTTTGGCGATCGCAGCCCTGAATGCCAAAGGTGTTACCAACATTCAGCGGGCCGAAGCTGCTGCCATTTCCTACCCCGATTTTACCGCCACTTTGCAACAACTTTGCCATCAAAATTAAGGAAGATTGGGCATTGGGCATGGCGCATTGGGCATTTGTTATTTGTTATTTGTTATTTGTTATTTGTTATTTGTTATTTGTTACTTGTTATCGGTTATTGGTATAGCATCACAAATAACCATTAACTGCTAACCAATAACCAATAACTAATCACCCATAACTGATGACCAATGACTTATAACTAATCACCCATAACTGATGACCAATAACCACTGATACCAAATTCGGGTAACATACCCCTGGATGATTCGGCGGTTGAAACCGCCAGAAAGTCAAACGATGTCGGCCCCAAGGCCGACTGGTTGATAAAGGGTAGGTATCCCAAACCCGAATTTGGTATAACTAATCACTAATCACTAATGACTAATGACTAATCACTAATCACTAAGAATCTTTGCCTACAACTTGTTCTTTAAAAGAATCAACTTCCGTTAATAACTCTTGACGAGTAGAAGCCTTGAGGAGATAGCGGTAAACAAACCAACCCGTATATCCCATGCCAATCAACTCAAAAACTGGAGCTACCAAAGGGACATCATTAAGAGCCGCTAAAACTCCCAGCATTACCTTAAGACTAACACCGCCTGCCAGGATTAAACCCACTGTGATCAGAGGCTTTTGGTATTCAGTAAAAAAATTGGATAGATAAACTGGAAGTTCCGACAAAATTGTGAGAACTTGGTCTTTAATATCTTGGAACTGGCTTGTCGGTGTTTCTGTAGTTGTCACTGTAGTGATGACCCCGGGTTGGTCAGCCACCAGGTCTACTGTGACGACTTCAGTCATCGTTTGTGTGTCGTCAGAAAAGTTAGCTTGTGTCATTTGATACTTCCTCCGGTGTCAAGTAAAATTGCAGGCTTTGAGTTGCTGCCAGTATAATTATCCGGCATTTAGCACAGCATTCTGGCAGCCGGGACTAATTGATGAGATTAAGCCAGACTTTCACAAATTGCAAGCAAAACAAACATATCAATTGATTTTAAACAATTGCCGTCGTTGCAAAATCGCTCTTTTGACTCATTTTTTTAATTCACTGAGGTCGATTTGATTGGGAGAAGTACGCCCTTGTTCAAAATCGGTGATATTCCCGATCGTGGTTTCGGCGATATTTTGCAAAGCCTCCTGAGTGAAAAAAGCTTGATGTCCGGTAATCAGGACGTTGGGGAAAGTCAGCAAGCGCTGAAATACGTCGTCTTGAATCACCAGATCCGACAAATCCTCAAAAAACAAATCCGTCTCTTGTTCGTATACATCTAGGCCGAGGTAGCCAATTTTGCCAGATTTCAGCCCTTTGGTGACAGCTTTAGTGTCAATCAACTGACCCCGGCTAGTATTGATCACCATGATCCCCGGCTTCATTTGTTCGATCGCCCCTGTATCGATCAAATGGTAAGTTTCCGGGATCAGCGGACAGTGGAGGCTGACAACATCCGAGTTGGCGAACAGTTGGGTCAGCGCCACATATTCCATCCCCAGGGCCACACAATCCGGGTTGTGAAAAACATCGTATCCCAGGAGGCGACAGCCGAATCCGTGGAGAATTTTGGCAGTAAGCGCGCCAATTTTGCCAGTACCGACAATTCCCACCGTTTTACCGTGGAGGTCAAAACCCAACAAGCCGTCTAGGGCGAAATTGCCTTCGCGGACGCGGTTGTAGGCGCGGTGGATTTTGCGGTTGAGGGACAAAATCATGGCGACTGCGTGTTCGGCGACGGCGTAGGGAGAATAAGCGGGAACTCGCAGCAGAGTTAAGTCTAAATCGCGGGCTGCTGCTAAATCGACGTGATTGAATCCGGCCGATCGCAGCGCCAGCAAGCGCACGCCATTTTGGGCGATCGCCCGGAGCGTTGGAGCATCCAAACAGTCGTTAACGAAGGCGCAGACGGCCGGAAATCCCGCAGCTAGCACGCTCGTTTCCAGGTTCAGGCGCGGTTCAAAAAACACCAACTCGTGTTGGCCGCTGTTGGCTGCTTCCAAAAAAGTGCGATCGTAAGATTTCGTGCTGAATACAGCTACCTTCATGATTTTTGCCTGCAAATTCAGTAATAGTTATACCATTTTTCTAAAGATATGCTATTGATGAAGTCTTAGCCCCCCCAAGGCATCGGGGGGGTTGGGGGGGTAATATTTAACGCTACTTTATGAAATTGGTATTAGCAATTCTTTCCAGATTAACTCTCTTTCCCAACCAAAACTCTCTTCCTCGTTACTTTCGCTCTGCCTGGTAATGCAAAGCCGGGGACTATACCTCCTTTGATCTCGCAATTTACAGTCTGAGGTTGTAGCACCCTACAAACTAATGACCGATTACCAATCGGGCGGCAAATTATAACTTTCAAGAGTTGATTTGTCTTTTAGCAAATCTTCAGTTTTTCTGTCAATTTTAATCTCACCATCCGCCAAAATTAACGCCCTTTGAGTCGTTTTTCCGATCCAATTCAAATCATGGGACGCGATTAAAATTACCTCGATCGGCAATTGCGACAAAACTGTAGCCAAACGTCTGCGCCACGAGGGGTCTAGTCCGTTAGTCGGCTCGTCTAAGATTAAAATTGCAGGCTTTAATGCTAAAATTGCTGCCAAGGCTGCTAACCTTCTTTGACCGCCGGAAAGTTCGTGGGCGGAACGGTTGGCAAATTCGACTAAACCGAATTCGTCTAATAAATCTAAAGCTTGATCGCGCGCTTCCCCAGGCGACACTCCATAATTGCGCGGCCCGAACATCACATCCTCTAAAATAGTCGGCATAAATAGCTGGTCGTTAGCATCTTGAAAACAGAATCCTATTTGCTTCCGCGCTTGCGATAAAGTCGCCTGTTCCAGCTTGGTTCCCTGCACTCTAATTTCGCCGGATTGAGGCATTTTTAAGCCGATTAAATTTTCGAGTAAAGTGCTTTTACCAGCCCCTGTTAAACCCATTAAGCCTACTCTTTCCCCTGGTTGCAAACTAAAGGAAATCCCCCGCAATACTGGCTTTTGTTGGGGATAGCTGAATACTAGGTTTTGCACTTCAATGGTTGGCGGTGATGTGGGATTAGTCAATTTTTATTTGCCTCGATTTTAGGATTAAGAGTTTTTAACCGCAGAGGGCGCAGAGAACGCAGAGAGGGGAGAAGGGGAGAGTAAAAAAACATTTAAATCAACAACAACTAATGACTAATGACTAATGACTAATGACTAATGACTAATTACCAATTACCGTAAGAAGCTATTGTTAATCCCGCTGCTGTTAAAACCGCGACTGTCAGCCACAGTCGCTGTTTTGGTGTTGATTTTGAGTCGGTGGGCAAACTTCCTTGATAGCCGCGAATCAGCATGGCTGCGTGTACTCTTTCTGCGCGATCGAGACTTCGCAAATAAAGCGCTCCGATCATGGAAGCACTGGCGTAGCGCAACCATCCTGCCGTACCGGATAAGCCTCGGAGTTGCGCGGATCTTTTCATGCGGTTGACTTCGGACAGCAAGATTTCTAAGTATTGTCCTGCTAACAGAACTATCTCTTGTAAACCTGCTGGTAGGGGCAATCCTTTGAGGGCGATTCCGAAACTGTGGGGCGGCAAAGTTAGCAGAAAACTGTTCATAATTAGCAGGCAAATTAGGGAACGCAGCAACAGAAAACTGGCACGTTCCCAACCTTGTGGCAATACTAACAATGACAGAAAAATTAATTCTGCTCCTAACAGTTGTAATAGGGTTCGCAGCGGTGCTCTCAGCCACAACGACCAAAAAAGTGCGATCGCCCCATAAATCCCCAGCCACAGCCAAGCGCCAGTCTTCATAAAACCAATGCCGACTACAATTATCAGAGATAACCGCAATCGAAAAGGTATCGAGAGTCTAAGCATCTTTCGGTTTGACCAATTGAGCAATACCAAAGGCTGCACCGAAGCAGAGGGCAGATCCCACAACTCCAGCAATGCTAGTAGCGATAGGCTGTTCTTCTAATCCTTTAACTGTGTAACCTGCTAAAGGAGTAGGATTTTCGATCGCCACAGCTTCTTTATCTTTAAAACCGTATTTTTCCGCTACAGCTTCTAACCCATCGGGCCAACTTGAAGCGAACAGCGAAAGCAAGCCCGAAATTAATAAAACCCCTACTACTGGCGCTACCCATTTCTGCAATTGCGGCTGTTCTCCCGGTAATAAATCCGGCCGAACTTTGACGAGATAAGTTAAAACTCCGCCTGTAATTATCCCTTCGCCAATGCCAATTAAAATATGTACGCCTACCATTGCGGGTAATGCGATATTCAGCGGTACTGTACCAGAAATTGCTAGTTCGATCGCCACACAAATAGAAGCAGCAACGACGCTGAGGGCGGCGGCAATACCCGCAGCTATGGGCAAGCGATTTCTGGAACCTCCCAAGAGTTGCTGCAACGGCTGCAACAGCCACCAGCCAACCCAAATGCCCACTAGCCCCATGTTAAAAATATTCGCACCCAAGGCGGTGATGCCCCCGTCGGCAAACAAGACGCTTTGAATGATAAAAACCGTGCTCATCGCCAAAGTTGCCGCCCAAGGGCTCCCCAAAACCACGGATGCCAGCGCCCCTCCCAACAAGTGCCCGCTGGTGCCGCCGGCTACGGGAAAGTTAATCATCTGGGCAGCAAACACGAAAGCTGTGGTTAAGCCCATGATTGGGGCTTGCCGCAATCCCAGACTGGCGCGGGTTCGACTTAGGGCAACTGCAATTACTGCTGCACTTGCTACGCCGGTGGCAATGGCTACGGGCGGTGAAAGAAAACCATCAGGTATGTGCATCGATATATCCCAAACAAGAGAACTCCCAACCCTTTAGTCAACTATTTATTACAAAACTTTACTATGCCCTATGGGGGGATTGGTGCGGGGCAGTGATGCTCTTCTTTAGGGGGCAATTCGTGGCGGGCGATGGCTTCTGTTACAAGGATGCAGGCAACAAACCGCCATAATTTTCACTCCGGGGCGATCGGAGATTAAGTAATTCTTAACAATTAATCGAATTTTATACTTACAGCCCGCACCTGCCAGCTTTTTGATAAAAATTATTAATATCTTTTGGCAATTTAACATCCGTTTTTGGGTTGGTCAAGCAAAATATTAAAAAAATATAAATAATTGACTGAAAATTCTCAATTGGTTTTATTCTCAATTTTTGAGAACTAATCGCATTAACCTTTTGACCGCAGCAGCAGTAAAATTGCCCGAAAGCTAGTCAAATCGCAATTAGTGGGTGTTGGAAAAATGAAAAAGCCCGAATTATTGCTACTTATTATAGTCAGTAATATTTTTGCAGCAGTCCATCGCGCAAACGTGCGATTCCCTACGGGATAGCTACGCTTCACGGCTCAGTCCACACTGCGGGCATTCTCAAGATATTCAAAAAACTAATGCAATTATTGTCAAGTAATTTTCCCAACAGGCGTTGCTTAATCAGGGTATGAAAAAATAAGTTGAAATTCAGAAGTTTTGTGGATTCTGGTTTCTATGACTTGCATATTTAGCCTTTCATACCGTAAATCAGCAACGCCAACAAAAAATAAGCCGCTCCCAGCCAGGGAGATGCACAAAATAGTTTGGGCTTGTATGGGAGTTTTCACTCTTTTTTGTGTGACTTATCCCATCGCGATGTTTCGCGTAGCGCAAAAAGAAAAGTTTCGCGGTATTTACGTCAAATCTTGGACACCAGAGTTGAAAAATCCTGATGGTACTGCGACAGATGTTCGGAGTTTTGATCAGCCCGCCCAACCAGCTATTACCAGTAGCGGTGCGCTGCAGGCGGTAGTTGCTGACAGCCCAAAAAAGTTGCCTCAAAAGTCTCCTGATGTTGTGCCTTTTACTAATCAGTCTACTGAAACAGCTATTACCAGTAGTGGTACAGATAAGACTGTGCAAGCTGTACCTGTATCAGCAGGCCAACCAGCAGAAGCTCAGGCGGTGAATGGGACTAATCAGACAGCAGAAATTACCGATCGCGCCCAGCTACAGGAGTTAAGTCTGAAACTGTAAGTAATTGGACAGAATTAATTACACACTGATTTTTTGCTGATTCTTTACTAGACAAGGCTTGTAGCCCAGAGTTTTGTGTAATTAATTGTGTCTTACTACTTACGATCGCATCGATCGAGATTGGCAAACTAAGCCTACCTTCACGCAAAATCTAGTGTATCGCGTGACTGCGAGTCTTGATGGGGCGATCGCAAATTTCGAGCCGCTCAATCAACCAGCCAAAGATTTCACCCAAGAAACTCCCCTACCTTCTTTGCAGCAGACTTCCCAAACTCAGAGTAACAGCGGTGCAGTACCCGCAGCCAAATTTACCGTAGTGTTTGCTCCTAATGGAGTCTTGGAAGTCAACCCCTAACTGAGACAAAAAACTGTCCGGTAAGCTGCGCGGCGCGCGCCTTGCTGGGAAACTTTTTCTTGAAATCACGACAAAATTCAAAGGCCTAAAGCGGTAAGGGGCGATCGATCGCACCTTACCGCTTTAGGCCTTTAAAAAAAACACTTTTTGCCAAAAATCCATTCAATCAAGAAACATGATATCCTAAATACTGTCTTTTATTGCATTTTAAATCAAACACAACAAATGAAAGAACTTGACGATAAAAAAACCCAAGAACTGCTAGCCACCATCATGGAATGGGAACTAGCAGGGGTTGTGCGCTACACCCACTATGCACTGATGGTGACAGGCCCAAACCGCATCCCCATCGTGCAATTTTTTCAAGCACAAGCAACTGAATCCCTGCTCCACGCGCAACAAGCCGGAGAAATTCTTACTGGTTTAGAAGGACATCCAACGCAAAAAATTGCGAATATCGAAGAAACATACAAACATTCGGTAAAAGATTTGTTGGAAGAAAGTTTAAATCACGAAAAGAAAGCCCTCAAAAAGTATAAATCTTTACTTGAAGTAGTGACAGATTGCAGTATTTATCTGGAAGAATACGCCCGCACCATGATCGGTCAAGAAGAACTGCATCAAGTAGAACTGAAAAAGATGCTTAGAGATTTTAGTTAAGGCAATTAATAACCAGCCTTCCTTAGTTGGGATCTAATTAGTTTGTACTAAGGACTTTAGTCCTTATTAACTAAAAGTATCGCAAGAGAGGAATGAAGTCCTCACTAAAAAAAATATGGAGGACTTCAGTCCTCACTACGAACTTTATGGAACTGATTTTTAGCGAAGCTGTACCGACTTTTGTAATTACCCTGCGCGAAGGCGTGGAAGCAGCCTTAGTCGTGGGAATTGTTCTCGCTTGTTTGAAAAAAGCCGAGCAAAGTAACCTCAATTCCTGGGTTTATGCAGGTGTCGCAGCCGGCATTGCTGCTAGCGGTTTGGTTGGTGTTTTATTCAACGGGTTACTCGCCGCCCTATCAACATCTAATCAGCCTTACGCACCGGTAATCAAACAGCTATTAGAAGGCGTCTTGGGAGTTGTGGCGATCGCCATGCTAAGCTGGATGCTAATTTGGATGACTCAGCAAGCGCGGTTTCTCAAAACTGAAGTTGAAGGAGCAGTTACAGCAGCTTTAAGAGAAAATACTCAGGCCGGCTGGGGCGTATTTGGTTTAATTTTCATTGCGGTACTGCGCGAAGGTTTTGAAACAGTTTTGTTTGTTAGCGCTCAATTTCAACAGGGTTTGAGTCCCGCTTTAGGCGCTTTGGGCGGTTTGACTGGGGCGACAATCATTGGGGCGCTGTTGTTCAAGTGGGGAGTCAAAATTGATATCCGCCTGTTTTTCAAGTTTATGGGAATTTTGTTGCTATTAATTGTGGCGGGTTTGGCGGTATCTGCACTCAAGCATTTTGACCAAGCTGCTGCTATTTTGTCGCAGATGGATAGCAAGTATGCAGGGATTTGTGTTTTTTACGATCGCACTGCAGCACTGCACTCTTGTATTTTAGGCCCGATGGTGTGGAATGCCGCAGGAGTTTTGCCCGATCGGCAGTTTCCCGGAGTTATTCTCAAAGCACTCTTTGGATACAGAGATCGAATCTATCTTTTGCAAGCTGTTGGTTATACAATATTTTTAGCCACCATCGGCAGTCTTTACTTCCAAAAATTAGACTCTAAGCCTACTCTTCCCAGCAACAATACTCAACCCGCTCCGCCTCACTAGCTTTGCTAGCAGTTTTTCTCGGTTATGTCGCAGCTTCAACAAATTTTTATTTTTTCAGAAGATTAAAAAAAATGCCCATTTTTTTCAGGTTTGGGGGTTGATTTTTTGACTTTTGTATGATACCATTTAATAATGGGAATAGTGAGTTTTTTGGGTACAAATAGTCACACTCTCATTATTAGATTATACCGTCAATAGCCATCAAAAGCAAGCCCTAGGCATCAAAAAAAAAAAGAATTTTTTTTTAACTGAACTTAACAAAGTTAACAAAATTTAGAGTTGTTGGGCGATCGATCGTGGGCAACCATAAACTCAAAGGCTCAGACTATTTTTTGATATCATAGAGGCAAAACAAGCTCGATCGCGAAACAGGTCGATCGACAAATGCCGCAGCAAACCGACATCGATTTTACCCGCATCCAAAAGTGGGAAAGCAAAGTTTTCTTCTCAATACATCTCGCTTCAATTCACATTCAAGCCGCACAGCAGCAATTAGAAGCTTGAGGAATTGCACCACCAGATATCCGCCACTATCAATTTCTAGGCTCAACCGCTCAACTTTAGGGCAAATTCCTACCAAAAATATTGGCATTTCTCATTTCGACAGTCGTAGATATAGCGGTTATCAAAAAAGTGGGGTATGCCCTATGTCCTATGCCCTATGCCCCATGCCCGGATAGTACCTCATACCAGAGCACAGAAAGGCTATACAGTTACATCGATCGGCCAGTCAAGCCAGAATCGCCTCTGAAATCTTAAATCTCACATCAAATCGCAGCTAACTCCCCGCAAAACCCGACCGCATCCGACCAAAATTTAACCTCTCGGCCAGTAAAAAAATCTGCCCTCAGAAAGATTTTTGGCGAACATTTTTTTGATAGTTGCTCCATAGGGCTTATAATTAGTACAAGAATATTTACAGAATTCGCAAAGCTCTTAATGAAGCTTAAGATTAAAACATTGTTCGTTAAAGTTAGCTGGAACCCCCAGAATGCTGTAGTCTCAGCCATCTGGTTAGCGGTGAGATAAATGATGATGCCTCGGATACTTGTTATTGATGATGACGCAGCGATCGCCGAACTGGTAGCCGTCAACCTAGAAATGGCTGGCTACGAAGTCACCCAGGCAGAAGACGGCATCAAAGGTCAGGCACTGGCAATACAACTGCTGCCGGATCTGATTGTCCTAGACCTGATGCTGCCTAGAGTAGACGGATTCACAGTATGTCAGCGTTTGCGGAGGGACGATCGCACATCCGACATACCCGTCTTGATGTTGACAGCCTTAAGCCAAACTCAAGACAAAGTAGAAGGCTTCAACTCCGGCGCCGACGACTACCTGACCAAACCCTTTGAACTAGAAGAAATGCTGGCGCGAGTGCGAGCCCTGCTAAGGCGCACAGACCGCATCCCCCAAGCAGCCAAACACTCCGAAATCCTGAATTACGGCCCGCTGACCCTCGTCCCCGAAAGGTTTGAAGCTGTTTGGTACGTTAATACCGTCAAACTGACTCACCTAGAGTTCGAGTTGCTGCACTGCTTGCTGCAGCGCCACGGTCAAACAGTCTCTCCCAGCGAAATCCTCAAAGAAGTCTGGGGCTACGACCCAGACGACGACATCGAAACAATTCGCGTACACATCAGACACCTGAGAACCAAGATGGAACCCGATCCCCGCCATCCTCGGTACATCAAAACCGTATACGGGGCCGGTTACTGCCTCGAATTGCCCAGCAACGAGCAAGTCGCCGAGGAAAGCAAATCCTCTGCTTGAACGGGCGCGCCAGATTCCACAAGCAGTTAAAAATTTCGATAGAAAAGCCTGAGAGCGTTTGCTCTCAGGCTTTGTGGTTTGGAGTTTGAGATGAATATGCCAAGAAATAGCCATTAGCTGGTATTAATTCTCTTAATTGAGAAAAAACAATCCCGCACCGTCTTTTAGTCCCACTTCGATGGAAGCTTACCCAGAAGAAAGTACCGGATTTGTTTTGCCACCTTGTCTTTTGCGAGAGGATGAGATAGCTACTTAAACAACACTCTACCCTTACTAATACTATTTGTCAATAGCTTTATAAATATTGCTCTAATATTTATTCTTCCCAACTGGGACTAAAGTTCCGCTTTTACCTAAAAACCAGTCATAGACTGATTTTCACGATATTTTAGAGTGCTTGTTTACATATCTTAACTAAAATAAGTGAAAAATTTTATCAAATAACCCTTGACGAAACTTCTAAAATTGTTGATTATCTATATCAATAAGCTGCAAGCGCTTAAAACTCAACTGACATCTTTCACAAGAGGTAAATCGCCCCGTGACAAGCATGGCAAAAAAATCCTTCCCAGCCGAAGGAGAAACCTTTCCCTGGTGGGCCGGCAACGCCCGCTTAATCAACCTTTCCGGTCGTTTGCTAGGCGCTCACGTCGCCCAAGCAGGCCTCATCGTCCTCTGGGCGGGAGCTTATACCCTATTTGAGCTTTCCCGTTTCAACCCAGAATTTCCCATGTACGAACAAGGCTTAATCCTGTTGCCAAACCTAGCCCGACTCGGGTTTGGAGTTGGTGCCGGAGACCAAATTGTCGATACTTATCCGTACTTTCAGATTGGTGCAATTCACCTAATTAGCTCAGCCTTTCTCGGCTTCGGCGGCATCTTTCATTCCCTCAAAGGGCCCGCCACCCTCGAAGAAAAAACTCCTTTCTTCGGCTACAGATGGGAAGACGCAGATAAAATGACCACCATCTTGGGCATCCACCTAGTTTTGCTTGGTGTCGGTGCCTTCTTGTTGGTGGCCAAAGCTATGTATTTCGGTGGTTTATATGATACCACGATCGGGCAAGTGCGGGTAATTTCGGAACCCACTTTCAATCCCGCCGTGATTTTCGGCTACCTGTTCGGTGCAGGTGGCACGCATTGGCTCGCCTCTGTTGACAATCTCGAAGATGTTGTCGGCGGACATATCTGGGTAGGAATCCTCTGCATTGCCGGCGGCCTCTGGCACATTCGCACTCAACCTTTTGATTGGGCAAAACGCCTGTTCATCTGGTCGGGAGAAGCTTACCTCTCCTACAGTCTCGGTGCCTTAGCCTTAATGGGTTTCATCGCAGCCTACTTTGTTTCAGTCAACACCATTGCTTACCCAGAGGAATTCTACGGGCCAACTTTAAAAATTGGCTTCGAGCAGTTCCCCTATTTTCACAGCGAAGGAATGCTGACCTCCCGCGTCTGGTTGGCTAACACCCACTTCTGGCTCGCCTTCTTCGTTCTACAAGGCCATTTCTGGCACGCTTTGCGATCGGCAGGATTTGATTTCCGCAAAGGCAAAGTCGTGCAAGCCATGCGCGAAGACATCCAGCCCGAAGGAAATAAAGTTGCAGCCAGTCCAGCCAGTTAACCGCATCAGGAGGAAAGCGAAAATGCAAGCAATAGCAGATCAGAATTTAATTCCAGAGCCGGAAAAGTCAGAAAATGAGTACGGCTGGTGGGCAGGTAACGCCCGTTTCATCAACCTTTCAGGACGAATTTTGGGAGCTCACGTAGCTCACGCGGGCTTGATTGTACTCTGGGCCGGGGCGATGACTCTGTTTGAACTTTCAAACTTTAACCCAGAGTTGCCGATGTACAACCAAGGTTTAATCTTGCTGCCGCATTTGGCAAGTTTGGGTTTGGGAGTAGGAGCAGGCGGTCAAATTGTTGATACCTATCCCTATTTTGCGATCGGAGTTGTGCATCTAATTAGTTCCGCAGTTCTCGGTGCCGGCGGTCTTTACCATTCCTTGCTCGGCCCGAAAGTATTGCCGCAAAACAAAACATTCTTTGGTTCTTTCGGCTACGACTGGGAAGACAAAGACAAAATGACAACCATCATCGGCATTCACCTATTGCTATTAGGTGCAGGTGCTTGGTTGTTGGTGGCAAAAGCCTTATTTTGGGGCGGTCTTTACGATCCCCACGTTGCTGATGTGCGGATAATTAGCGAACCAACCCTCAATCCTGCCCGCATTTTCAGCTATCTTTTGCCAGTGCGCGGCCCGGAAGGAATGGCAGCAGTTGACAACTTAGAAGATGTTGTCGGCGGTCACATTTATGTTGGCTTGCTCTGCATTCTTGGCGGTTTCTGGCATATCTTCACTAAGCCTTTTGCTTGGGCCAAGCGAGTGCTGTTTTGGTCGGGAGAAGCTTACCTTTCTTACAGTTTGGGCGCTCTGGCTTATATGGGCTTTTTGGCCGCCTATTTTGTGACTGTAAATGACACTGTTTATCCAGAGGTTTTCTACGGCCCTGTGGGTTTTAGCGGCTCGGATGCAGCGGTTGTTTCTTCCCGGACTTGGCTCGCAACAAGCCATTTTGTGTTAGCGATTTTGGCGCTTTCGGGTCACATCTGGCACGCGCTGCGCGTTCGCACGAAGGCGGCGGGGTTTGATTTTCGATCGGGCGAATTTGTAACGGCAACTGCCAGCAGCGTTGAAAAGTCCGATCGGATACAAGCTCAACCTGCGGCGGCAACAGCAGTTAGTTTTTCCGACGTGACTGTAACCTTTTTGCGGAATTTGCCGATTTACCGCAAGGGATTGTCTCCCATAGTCAGGGGATTAGAAGTTAGCTTGGCTCACGGCTATTTCCTAGTAGGAGCTTTTGCAGTATTGCTTCCTTTGCAAGACAAAAATTTAGCACCGCTGGCAGCATTGCTGGTAACTCTAGCATTAGTCTTGATTTTGGCAACGGGCCTCTCGATTTACGAGAATCGGAAGATTGAAGCAGGTAAAGTTCTTTACTGGCACAAAACGCCTGAAGATTGGAGTTTATTCCGGGGCGGTTTGGTAATGGGCGGTACCAGCGGAGCATTCCTTGCCTATTTGCTGTTAGACAATTTTGCTGGCATTGATGCAATCTTCCGGGGGGTTGTGAACTGAACTAAAAATGGTTTGTAGTGCGGAATTAAGTCCGCACTGCGAAAAACTAAATCACCGGGTTTCTGTCCGCTACTTGCAGCACTAATAGCTTCGAGAAATCCGGTTTTATCTCAAGTCATAGCTAAATTTCTGTCAAATAATACCTGATTCGTAGGACTTAAAAACTCCTGGACTCACTCCCACCAAAGAAACTGGGTTTTTACCGAATCTACGGATGACCACAAGTCTTTTCGTAAAAACCCCGGTTTCTGAACCTTGATTCGTAAGTCTTATTCAAATTTTGCCTAGTTCAAAAAACTCTGGAAAAAATGCTAAGGACAACAAGATTCAAGTTGAAAATTGCCCAAATATTAATTTTACGAGGGAAAGAACCGTGACAATTGCTAGCGTTAACCACTTGGAAAAGGATGAAGCGAATTTTAAGTTTTGGGTTGGTAATGCCCGCCTAAATGCACAATTTTTATTTGGTGTAACAGCGCTTGTCGGTCACATCTGGCACGCTTATCGCGCCGGTTTGAATAGAAGCTGAAGGCGATTTAAGTCAGAAACAAAGTTTCTTTTTACTTTGTTTCTGACTTAAATCTGTTTCCAATTTGTGTATACTTTGAGAAATTACCCTATGACTGTTGTTATTTACGGCTTCTGTATCAGTATTTTGATGCTCGTGTTTTTGTGGAGTGCTTGGCTAGCATTGCGAGAAGGATTCCAGCAACTCCGGCGACTGCATCAAATTCCTTGTTCCAATTGCGAATTTTTTACGAATGACTACCGTCTCAAGTGTACGGTGCGGCCGTGCGTTGCTTGTACTGAGGATGCGATCGGCTGTACTGACTTTGAACCAAAGACTTGTTTTGCCAATTCTTGCCAGCAACATTGCTCTAGAGCTCACAAAGATTATGCCGGAAAACAGACAATTAATCCTTCTATTCCACCTTTAGAAACCGGAATTAGGATCTAGTAAACTCCCCCTGACAGAGGGGGAAATTATAACAATTATTGGGATAAATTAGTGATGAATATATACAGCAGCAACTCACTCAAAGTCGAACTTAACCAGAGAGGATGTCGCCTGACTCCCCAGCGAGAAACAATTTTGAATGTGTTTCAAAATTTGCGACAAGGCAATCATTTGAGTGCAGAAGAATTATACAATATTTTGCAAAGTCAAGGAGAAAAAATAGGCTTGTCTACTGTCTATAGAACGCTGCACTTATTGGCAAGAATTAGTATTTTGCGCGAACTAGAATTAGCAGAAGGACACAAACATTACGAACTGAATTTACCGGAATTGCATCACCACCACCATCTGGTTTGCATTCAGTGTCACAAAACCTTTGAATTTAGCGACGACTCAATTGGAAAAATTGGTAAAAAGCAAGTTGAAAAAGCTGGTGTAGAACTGCTCGACTGTCAGTTAACTGTGCGTGCGGTTTGTTTGGAAGCGCTGCGGGAGGGATGGCCTTCTTTGCTACCGAGCAATTGGTTGTGTCCGAGATATCATTCGGAACTAGAGCAGGAAATGAGTTGAGTCAAATACGCTTGGGTAATTGGTAATATCACGTCCAATAGACGATCGCATCTTAAACGGTTTGTAGTGCGGACTTAAGTCCGCTTTCATAACGAACTAATGTTATTGCGGTCAATCGATCTGACACGAGATAATTCGTTATTTCCGTCTAGTTATAATAACCAACTACTAACAACGTTCGATCGGGGGGAGAGCACTAATGACTAGCCTTCGACTTCGCTCAGGCTAAAATAACTAATAACTCATAACTAATAACTCATAACTAATAACTCATAACTAATAACTCATAACTAATAACTCATAACTAAGAGGGCGGGCACGGGGGCACCGCCCCTACCAACTAATGACTAATGACTAATGACTAATGACTAATGACTAATGAATTCCCCTGTACTCAAGCAGCCTCAGAATCACAACGTTCGTGTTCCATACGAAATACGTTAGCGTACAAACTAGCAACAATTTGTTTGCCTTCCTGCGTCAACTGCAAGTAACCAAGGGATTCGCTGATGTGAGGATAAATTCCGCTCCAATAAAACTTTGAGTAGCTTTGCAGCAAGTCCCCCGGATGCCGGCAGCCCAAAATTTTAGTAGCACCGATTTCTTCCAACTCGTAAAACAGGGCACCAATTTTCTGTAAATATTGCGGGTTGCTGAACTGACCTATTAAGTCAGCACCGCGAACTAAAGAATAATTTAGTGTATCTTCATCAGTGTTGCCGTCAAGCACCGAGAAACGAGTTTGTTCTATGTTCTGCTTAATTATCTCGGCATTAATTAGCTTGTGGTTGCCGAAACGCTCGTCAATGAACAGTTTTGCTCTGTCAACTCGGTAAGGAGCTAGGCTGGCGGCTGTTGCACCGGGAGGTAGTGCAATTCTCATGCCATCTTTTCCCGTAGCGTACAATCCTTCTGATACTTGGTCTTGTCGGCAGACTCCTTTGACATATCCGATGTCTTGACACAGTAAAGAAATGATGTAGTGGAGCCAGTTTTCGCAGGAAACTCCGCCCTTGCGAATGTGTTTTCCCCGCAAGATTTCTTGACCTACTAAGGTAATGCAAATGGCGTGTTCTACATTGTGATAAAGAGCGTCGCTGTTGGCGATGTTTTCTAATGCCATTGCTCCGACCCAGGCAATAATGTCGGCATAGTCTGATTTGTAGCCTCCGTAGGTGCGGCTGTAACCGTTTTCTAGTTGTTCAATGAAAGCCTCGATCAGCAGTTCGGTGGAATTAAACATACTCTATTATTTTACCTTAATATTGCCTTTTAAGATTGATTGGTGCACCGAGTTTGAGTTTCTTTAATTGTAGGGAGGGGATTTTAATTAAAGGCTTAAATCTAATTCACGCTATGTGAATTGTTTGTAATTCTATGAAAGCAGTTATTTCAAGTCTTTCAATCAAATCAGTATTGGAATGACACCCGTCTCCGCCGCACTGCAGAGAGCAGTCTGCTGATATTTTTTAGCTTTTCTGATTTTTTTTAGACTCTCAGAATTAATTGCGTGTTGTATTTTCTGGAACACAGTTTGATTAATCTTACCGGATTTCCAAATGTTGAAGTAAACTTCGGAAAATGTCTGTTCGGGAATGTAAGCTTTGGTTCTCATCTCCTGCGGTTAACTCAATGTGTATCTCTAATTATCCGGCAATTTTAGATAAGTTTATGTGATATGGATCGGGCCCAGACTGTGATGCGATCGCGCGCACTCGGTTGACGGGAGTCTGCCGAAGATGGTGAGGCGATCGAAATATCGACCGTCATAAAACCGTCATAAATTTGGCTGACGGCTGTGATCCCCATTAAATTTGAGCTTGAATTAATTAATAATATGCCACACATTAGGCACTCGCGGGCGAGATCCTCGTCCCAACTTCCTTGCTTGCTGGAAGTTCGATCGCCCGTACTCGCAAATTCCTTGCCAAAAAAAGTCTAGTAGTGTACTATATGGAGTCTGGTATCCTCACTTACCCATAATTATTTTCATATATCCCGTCCCTCCTGAAGGGAAGGGACTTTCAGTGCGGATGCCGCAAATCACTATATTCAGCAAAAAGCTAGAAATGCCGTAACTCATGCCCACTATTCAGCAACTCATCCGTTCAGCACGGGAACAAACGCAGAAAAAAACCAAATCGCCAGCTCTCAAGAGTTGCCCCCAGCGCCGCGGAGTATGCACCAGAGTGTACACGACTACCCCGAAAAAACCCAACTCGGCGCTGCGGAAGGTGGCTCGGGTACGGCTGACTTCTGGTTTTGAAGTGACAGCCTACATCCCCGGGATTGGTCACAACTTACAAGAACACTCGGTAGTAATGATCCGGGGCGGTCGGGTAAAAGATTTGCCCGGAGTTAGATACCACATCATTCGCGGTACATTAGACACCGCTGGGGTGAAAGACCGCAAGCAAGGTCGCTCCAAGTACGGTGCCAAGCGTCCTAAAGAGAAAAAATAGCACTGACGCCCGATCGCCGGGGATGAGCCAGCAAAAATTAAGTTCGATCGCCGATCTAAAATTTGAACTCACAACCCCAAATTCAATCAATCAAAATCAAAAAACCCCAATAAAACTATGTCTCGCCGCACAGTTATTCAAAAACGTCCAGTTCCGCCAGATCCAACCTACAACAGCCGGTTGGTAAGCATGATGGTGAGACGGATTATGCAGCACGGCAAAAAATCCGTGGCCTCCAGCATCGTCTACGATGCCATGAAAACCATCCAAGAACGCACGGGAGCCGAACCGTTAGACTTGTTTGAAAAAGCAGTCAAAAATGCTACACCCCTGGTCGAAGTCAAAGCCCGCCGGGTAGGTGGCGCCACCTACCAAGTGCCTATGGAAGTGCGTTCCGATCGCGGAACCACCCTCGCCCTGCGCTGGCTGATCAGATTTGCTCGCGCCCGCACCGGCCGCTCGATGGCCGCCAAGCTGGCTAACGAACTGATGGATGCAGCCAACGAAACAGGCAGTGCTATTCGCAAGCGCGAAGAAACACACCGCATGGCCGAAGCTAACAAGGCTTTTGCTCACTATCGGTACTAAGCCAAATCGGGCATGGAGAACAAGCCGGTCGTGCGGTATGAAAGCATCGAGTGAGGGATTGGCAAGCGTAAGTTTTGGGTGTTGAGATTGCTTCTCTTGGCGCAGTGGCGATCGCCCAGGCAAACTCAAAACTCCGAAAATCAAAAATTTACGCACTCTGTGAATCCTCCATCTCGCATACTTAATATTTTTGTAAACAAATGTTGCAAAAAATATTAAAATGTAACAATAAGCTCCATATACTTATACGGTAAGTGGCTGGGAGTGCAAAATCGGGTTCTGTGTAGTATAATAGTATTATAACAGCAACACAAAATCAAGGAGGTAGCTGTGGCACGTACCGTCCCGCTAGAAAAAACTCGCAACATCGGCATCGCCGCCCACATTGATGCGGGCAAAACAACAACAACTGAAAGAATTCTGTTCTATTCAGGCATGGTTCACAGAATGGGTGAAGTGCACGAGGGAACAGCAGTCACTGACTGGATGGAGCAAGAGCGGGAACGGGGAATCACGATTACTGCCGCTGCTATCACCACCAGTTGGAAAGATTACAAAATCAACATCATCGACACTCCCGGACACGTAGACTTCACGATCGAAGTTGAACGCTCGATGCGAGTGCTCGACGGAGTGATCGCAGTGTTCTGCTCGGTAGGCGGAGTGCAGCCGCAATCCGAAACAGTTTGGCGCCAAGCAGATCGGTACAAAGTACCCCGGATCGTGTTCGTCAACAAAATGGATCGGATGGGTGCAAACTTCTACAAAGTTTACGGCCAAATTTGCGATCGCATGAGAGCGAACGCCGTACCAGTCCAAATCCCGATCGGCAGCGAAGAAAACTTCCGGGGAATTGTAGATTTAGTGGAAATGAAAGCCTACATCTACAACAACAACACCGGCACCGATATCGAGGAAATAGAAATCCCCGATGAGGTAAAAGAACTCGCGGCAGAATACCGCACCAAGCTGATCGAGTCTGTAGCAGAAACCAGCGACGCCCTCACGGCAAAATACCTTGAAGGCGAAGAGTTAACAGAAGCGGAAATCCGCTCGGCCCTGCGTGCGGGCACAATCTCCGGGGCGATCGTCCCCATGCTCTGCGGTTCAGCATTCAAAAACAAAGGCGTTCAGCTTTTGTTAGACGGAGTTATCGACTACCTGCCGTCGCCCTTGGAAGTTCCCCCGATTCAAGGACTGCTGCCCAACGGCGACACCGCAGAACGACACGCAGACGACAGCGAGCCCATGTCAGCCCTGGCATTCAAAATCATGGCAGACCCCTACGGCCGCCTGACCTTCGTTCGCGTCTACTCAGGTATCCTCAAAAAGGGCACCTACGTCCTCAACTCCACCAAAGACAAAAAAGAGCGGGTTTCTCGCTTAATTGTCCTCAAAGCTGACGATCGGATAGAAGTTGACGAACTCCGCGCCGGAGACTTGGGAGCAGTCTTGGGTTTGAAAGACACCTTCACCGGCGACACCCTCTGCGAAGAAGGATCGCCAGTGATTCTGGAATCCCTGTTTATTCCAGAACCAGTCATCTCAGTGGCTGTCGAACCCAAAACCAAACAAGATATGGAGAAGCTTTCCAAAGCCCTCCAGTCGCTCTCGGAAGAAGACCCCACCTTCCGAGTCAACGTTGACCCAGAAACCAACCAGACAGTCATCGCCGGCATGGGCGAACTGCACCTGGAAATTCTGGTAGACAGAATGCTGCGGGAATTCAAAGTAGAAGCCAACGTGGGTCAGCCGCAAGTAGCCTACCGCGAAACCATTCGCAAAGCCGTCCGCGCCGAAGGTAAATTTATCCGCCAAAGCGGCGGTAAAGGTCAGTACGGTCACGTCGTGATCGAAGTAGAACCCACCGAAGTCGGAACCGGCTTTGAATTTGTCTCCAAAATTGTCGGCGGCACTGTACCGAAAGAGTACATCGGCCCGGCAGAACAAGGGATGAAAGAAGCCTGCGAATCAGGTATTGTAGCAGGATATCCCGTGATCGACCTTAAAGCTACTATGGTAGACGGGTCTTTCCACGACGTAGACTCCTCAGAAATGGCATTTAAGATCGCCGGTTCAATGGCGATCAAAGAAGCCGTGATGAAAGCGTCGCCAGTGCTGCTAGAGCCTATGATGAAGGTAGAGGTTGAAGTTCCCGAAGATTATATCGGGAACGTCATCGGCGACCTCAACTCGCGTCGGGGTCATATCGAAGGTCAAGAGACGGATCAGGGAATTGCCAAAGTTTCTGTCAAGGTTCCCCTAGCAGAAATGTTTGGTTACGCCACCGACATCCGCTCGAAAACCCAAGGTAGAGGCATCTTCACAATGGAATTCAGCCATTACGAAGAAGTGCCGCGAAATGTGGCGGAAGCCATTATCGCGAAAAACAAAGGGAACTAATGATTTTGGATTTTAGATTTTGGATTTTGGATTGAATCCAAAATCTAGAATCTAAAATCTCAAGTCTAAAATCGCTAAAAAAAACAAGGAACAGATCGAGAATGGCACGCGCAAAATTTGAACGGAATAAACCCCACGTAAACATCGGCACCATCGGTCACGTTGACCACGGCAAAACAACTTTGACCGCCGCGATTACGATGACTCTTTCAGCATTGGGTCAGGCTAAGGGTAAGAACTACGCCGACATCGACGCTGCGCCAGAAGAAAAAGCACGGGGTATTACGATTAATACCGCTCACGTAGAATACGAAACCACAGAGCGTCACTACGCCCACGTGGATTGCCCCGGACACGCTGACTATGTGAAAAACATGATCACCGGTGCTGCTCAAATGGACGGTGGCATCCTAGTAGTGTCAGCAGCAGACGGCCCCATGCCTCAAACTCGCGAACACATCCTGCTAGCTAAGCAAGTTGGCGTTCCCAGCTTGGTGGTCTTCTTGAACAAAGAAGACATGGTGGATGACGCTGAACTTTTGGAATTGGTAGAAATGGAAGTTCGCGAACTTTTGAGTTCCTACGATTTTCCTGGCGATGACATCCCCATCGTGACTGGTTCTGGCTTGAAAGCTCTAGAAGCGATGCTTGCTAACCCCAAGACTGTCAAGGGCGATAATGAGTGGGTTGACAAGATTTACAAGCTGATGGAAGAAGTAGATTCTTACATCCCTACTCCAGAACGCGAAATTGACAAGCCTTTCTTGATGGCGGTTGAAGACGTATTCTCGATTACTGGTCGGGGTACTGTGGCGACAGGTCGGATCGAGCGCGGCAGAGTTAAAGTCGGCGAAACAGTCGAAATCATTGGTCTTAAGGACACTCGCAGCACTACCGTGACTGGTGTGGAAATGTTCACCAAGTCCTTGGATGAAGGCATGGCCGGCGACAACGTGGGTCTACTTCTCCGGGGTATTTTGAAGGCTGATATTGAAAGAGGCATGGTAATTGCCAAGCCGAAGAGCATCTTGCCTCACACTCAGTTTGAATCTGAAGTGTACATTCTGAAGAAAGAAGAAGGCGGCCGTCACACGCCCTTTTTCTCTGGCTACCGCCCTCAATTCTACGTCCGTACAACAGACGTAACCGGTACAATCATGCAGTTCACTGCTGATGACGGTTCGGAAGCTGAAATGGTGATGCCTGGTGACCGGATCAAAATGACGGTGGAACTGATTCACCCGATCGCGATCGAACAAGGAATGCGCTTCGCCATCCGCGAAGGCGGCCGCACCGTGGGTGCAGGCGTTGTTTCCAAAATCCTCAAGTAGGAATCCGCGCTCCGCTTTAAATAGCAGAAAAGCCTAATCAAATTTAGTGGCTTTTCTGCTATTTAGTGATGAGTCATCAGTCAATCGATTTTAGATTTTAGATTTTAGATTTTAGATGGACTTCCCGCATTCAATCTAGAAGCTTCAACAGCAGTCTAAAATTTTAGGAGTTCCAGAACTCAAGTCGGGGGATATCAGTTTTTGGGCACGGTCATTAGTCCGCAGTTAGTTGTTAGCAAAAAAACTGACAAGTAAAAACTAATGACTAATGACTACTGACTAATGACTACTGACTAATGACTACTGACTAATGACTAAAAATAAACTGAACCTAGAAAATTAAACAAAAAAATGGCAACAATTCCACAGCAAAAAATCCGCATTCGCCTCAAAGCTTTCGATCGCCGAATTCTAGACGCATCCTGCGAAAAGATTGTAGATACAGCCAATCGGACAGCCGCCACTGCGATCGGCCCGATTCCCCTACCGACAAAACGACGGATTTATTGCTTGCTGCGATCGCCCCACGTAGACAAAGATTCTCGCGAACACTTTGAAACCCGCACGCACCGACGCATTATCGACATTCACCAGCCTTCTGCTAAAACAATTGACGCTTTGATGAAACTGGATTTGCCAGCCGGCGTAGATATCGAAGTCAAGCTGTAGATTGACGAATGTTAAATACAAAAAGAAGGAGCAATGGAAAAATACATTGTTCCTTCTTTTTGCTGAAAGTGCGATCTAGAGTAATCAGTAGTCAGTAGTCATTAGTCATCTTGCCCGAAGAGCGAAGCCGAAGGGTAGTCATTAGTCATTAGTCATTAGTTTCTCAATAAATTTGTATAATTAATCTAAACTTTGCACTGTGTAGGAACGCTAAAAAAAATCATTTTAAAGTGGCTATCATAGCTTTTTATGTTGTTTCTTTAACAAAAACATAATTTTTATCATTTTGAAAGCATGACGGCTTGTTTGAGCTGGTAGGGGTGGCTGGGAGAATTGACGATCGCCCGCCGTCGATCCCGGAGCCCGCGTAAAAGCCCGATCGCCCCTGTTCCCCGCCCCGGAATGACTCAAATCAGTTAAAGTAAGAAAAATAAGCGCAAGTACCGTCACCTTTGAGCGACAATGGCATCCTCTTCCTCCTCCGCAGTTCGCGAACTCCCCTTATTTCCGTTGCCGGAAGTGGTTCTATTTCCAGGTAGACCACTGCCGCTGCAAATCTTCGAGTTTCGCTATCGAATCATGATGAATACGATTCTTGAGGGCGATCGCCGTTTCGGTGTACTCATGTGGGACCCCAACCAAAACAAAGTCTCAGCCGTTGGCTGTTGCGCCGAAGTAATTCACTGTCAGCGCCTCCCGGACGATCGCATGAAAATCATGACTCTCGGACAGCAGCGGTTCCGAGTCCTCGACGCCGTTCGGGAAAAACCCTATTTAGTCGGTCTAGTAGAATGGATTGAAGACGAACCGCCACAAACAGACCTCAGACCTTTGGGCCAAGATGTCGAACAACTGCTGAGAGATGTAGTTCGCCTCTCCAGCAAATTGATGGATCAGCCGATCGACCTACCCGAAGATATTCCCAGTTTGCCCACAGAATTGTCTTACTGGGTAGCCAGCTACCTTTACGGCGCAGCCACAGAACAGCAAACTCTTTTAGAACTGCAAGATACTGCTGCGAGATTGGAACGCGAAACCGAAATTTTAACTTCTACTCGCAATCACTTAGCAGCAAGGACTGTACTGAAAGATACGCTCAAGTAGCCAATTTGCACAGGCAAAAAATACGCTCGGTTTTGCCTGTACATCAGCCCAAATTGCACACAAATCATATTATTTTCAATTTAAAATCTTCCTATCAAAGATTTTAAAACTGTGAATGAACGATCGACTAAAGCTTTCGATCGCACTACCGAATTCCATTCTTTTTAAGAACTGGTATCTATTTGAGCGGCAAATTCAAACAAGTTCGGATAGGTTCTTTATCGCATTAAATGCTTGTGTTAGAAAATCACGACCAACCGAAACCATACGATGCAGTTAGAGGCGGTCAAATGCCGCCTCCTGTGGGCGGTGTGGTACTCGGCGGGCTAGCAGGAGTTAAACACCGACTGTCGGCTGCAGTCAGCGAACACCGTATTGCGGCGCTGAAGGAAACCTTTAATTACGGCGATGCAGGCTTCAAAATAGCGATCGAGATTTGTCAAAACGAAACAGGCCCCCTGCAGCAGGCGGCCTGCGATTTAGTTCGAGAGAGGCTAAGCGCGATCGCCCGCGAAAAATTACAAGCCTTCGTACCTGTAAGCTTAGATTCAGAAACAGGGACAGATAAAACTCAAAAAATATTAAACAACTCACCCAGTGCAGTCTCAGAAAAAACTAGCGATCGGCAGTTGTCAGAAGCAAAATTAATATTTGAGACAATTCTGCAGCAAATGCAACCAAATTTGCTGCTGTTAGAAGCATTAGTATCCTCTGTAAAGCGCGAAGAATTTACCAACGAATTGATGAATCTTTGGGATTTGTTGATCTCAGAAATTCAAGAACCTCTCAAAGAATTGCGTCAGGCTGTTGGTAGCGCAATTTCCGCCCAACTCCGCATTCAGTGGCAGTACAATCAAGCTGAATCTCAAGCCAATCAGTGGCAGCAGCGAGCCTTGATAGCACTTCAGAAAGGAGATGAAAACTTGGTTCGCCACGCCTGGGTTCGGAAGCAGCTAGAGTTGGATAAAGTAGCAGAATTAAAAATTGACTTAGACGACCAAACTGTGCGAGTAGAAACTCTCAACCGCAACTTGCTGGCTTTGGAAAGCAAGATTACTGAAGCGAATTCTAAGAAAGAGATTCTCAAGATGCAGGTTCATTTTGCTAAGGTACAGGAGCAAATTAACTGCACTTTCCGCCAAATGAATAATATATTTTTCCGTCCTTAATTGTTTGGATGCTGCGCCTATATAGCAGTTCGAGCGAAAGATGAGGTATTAACCAATTAATCCCTCAATTCTCCAATCTTCCAATTCCTCAATCCCCCAATCCCCCAATCTAAAATCTCAAACTTGTTCGCTCGCGAAGTCGAAGAATCTAAAATCTAAAATCTCAATTCCTCACCTTTTTGAGAAAGGCTATATATTATTGCCCTATCTTACTTTTGTCTGATAAAAAAATGAATCACCCCGCTGAAATCCGTTTCATCATCCAACTTAGCGCCTTCGAGGTTAGCACCGCATAAAATAGCCCCGCTTAAATTAGCACCGCGCAAGTCAGCACCGCGCAAGTCAGCGCCCTCAAAATTAGCTTCATACAACAATGCTCCTTTCAAATTAGCCTGCTTTAGACTCGCTCCCCGCAGTTTTGCGTCAGTTAGATTAGCTTTTGTAAAATCTGTATTGTCCAAGCAAGCATCAATGAGGTTGGCTTCGATTAGGTTAGCTTGGCACAGTGAGGCACCGGTCAAATCCACACCGATCATTTTTGTCTGGATCAAATTGGCTTTGTTCAGGTTGACCAGCATCATTTCAGATCCTGTCAACCTTGAAAAAGTTAAATCTGCTTTGCTAAGGTTTGCCCCATTTAGTTTGGTCATTACTAAGCAAGCATTCTTGAGAAATGCACCTAGTAAGTTTGCCGAACTAAGGTCTGCTAAAGTTAAATTGATTTCATTCAAAGTTGCACAGGCTAGATTAATCTGAATCAGGAAAGCTTCTCGCAAAGAAGCTTCTTTTAAGTTTGTTTCGTGAAAATCTCTTTCTCCGGCTGCATATCGCTTCAGAATTTCATCAGCATTCATGTCGCTAGCCTCCTAAGTGGTAGCTAAAATTATACTACTGATAGTACAGTGTAGCAGCCGAAGATTTTTAAAGTTTCTGTGTGATTTTTGAGTTCTTCTACTGCCGATCGCACTAATGTAGAACCAGCATCCGCTTCAACATCCGTAAAAAAAATATATTCTCCGAGCGATCGCTTAGTCGGTCGAGATTCAATGCGACTTAAATTAATACCGCGACTGGCAAATACTTGCAAAGGTTTTACCAGCGATCCCGGCCTATTGGCAGGTACACTAAAAGCTAGTGACGTGTGAGTGCAATTAGGCGTTGTCTCTAGATGCGACGGGGATGCTGATTTCGTGGCGGATTGAATTGATGAGTCGTGGGATGTTGCAGCGTTTCCCAATTTTCCTGTATTTGGGCCTAGTACCCAAAATCGAGTGTAATTGTCAGGATAATCATTAATCGGGCTCGCTAGCACGGGCAATTTGTAGAGTTCGGCCGCTCTTGGGGAAGAGATTACCGCGATACTTTTATCTTCTAGGTACTGCAACGCTTCCGTGGTTGAATTTGCCGGAATCAACTCAGCCGCCGGGATAAACTTTGCCAACCACAACTGACACTGAGCTAGGGCTTGCGGGTGAGAGTAAACTTTTTGAATCTCGTTAAAATTTTGAGCATTGGACAGCAGCGCGTGGGAAATCGGCAAAACCAAGGCGTGTTGAATGCGGAGTGCATCCAGCCGCCACAGGGTGTCTAGGGTGACAGTCACACTGCCCTCGATCGAATTTTCGACCGGCACAATTGAAAGGTCAACCAGCCCAGAGGCAGATGCCTCTAGTGCCTGAGAAATGGTGGAATAAGGAGACAGGGTGCATTCGGTGTTAGTTTCGAGACTTAACCAATTGACATAAGCTAGAGCTGCTGTTTCTGCATTCGTACCTACAGGGCCGAGATGTGCGATTGAAATTTTCATAATTAGTAGTTTTATGTTACAAATGTTTGCTTGACTCTCATCAGCCAGCAGGTACGATGAAAAAATTAGCCAGAGTCCCGAAAGCTTAGATCCGTAATTTCTCGGATGACATTGCGGGAGTGCGCGAGCTAATGCCAGACTTATGTCACCTTAAAAAGGTTATAGTTTATTAAGATATGCTTACAAATCCTATATATTAATATTTTCTCATGTATATCCGATTTAATTCTTCGCAATCCGTTGAGATCGCCGTACCAGATGAACGGGTTCCCATTCAACATTATCTGCGCCAGCCGAGGCGACTGGTGAACGCCTTAGTCGATCGCACTCGCACAGAGCAACTAAGCGATGACTGTTTCCGCCTGAAAATGCGGCCGTTACAATTTATGATGCTGAACATTCAACCCACGGTAGACATGAGGGTGTGGGCGCAGTCAGACGGCACAATCAATTTAGAGTCCGTGGCTTGCGAAATTCTCGGAGTGGGCTACATAAACGATCGCTTTGCTCTCAATCTTAAAGGACAGCTTGCTGCACACCAAAGTAGCGGGCTAACCTGCTTGAAGGGAAAAGCCGATTTGGAAGTGCAAGTAGAATTACCGCCGCCCTTCTGGCTGACACCGAAACCGATTTTAGAAGCAACGGGCAACGGTTTGCTCAAAAGCGTGCTGTTGAGCGTCAAACAGCGGTTGATGCACCAGTTGCTCTTAGATTACCGCCGGTGGGCAAGCAACGAAATAAACGTAATATCGAGCGATCGCCCTCAAATCTTATCTCTAGAAGGGTAATTTTGTGCTAGAGAATCGGTGAATTAATTTACAGCGATATTTGGCAAAAAATCGGCTTAATTGCAGAAATATTAGTTAAACGGTCGAATATAGCAGTTCGAGTGACAGATGGGGTATCGAT